>JAAYGE010000151.1 GCA_012727835.1 Bacillota bacterium | reverse complement strand
GTTTTAGCTCAAGCAATATATAGCAGCAAGTGGCATTTGACATATTAGCATTTTAGGGCTATAATTCTAAAGTGCATAAGTCAAAACCGTTAATTGAAAACTGCTGGAGGGGTGGCCGAGTTGGTCTAAGGCGCTCGACTGGAAATCGAGTACACGGCAAAACCGTGTCGCGGGTTCGAATCCCGCCTCCTCCGCCATTATATTTTTAAAACATAGGGCCTTTCGGATATTGTCCGAAAGGCCTTTTTATATGCACGAAAACAGAGGAGACCGGGCTGCGGTCAGACGAGTCCCAGGCAGGGAGCGACGAACAGCATCTTTGGGTGTTGGCTCGCAAACCCTAGTGGCTTCGCTCGACGGCCATAGTTAAAAAGCCGCAAGATCCTATGAGCAAGGGATTTGCGGCCTGTTACTTTTATAATTGCCCTGTCCGGCTGTGGCCAGCAGGAAAGCTATACCGATACATCCGGCTGCTGTTAATAGCAGTTGCCGACTCGACTGTTGCAGTAGCTTGCTACCCCAGCGGCTGCCGATAATTGCACCACAGGTATTTAGCAGGCCGAGGAAGGCGAGCCGGGTTCCTGGGGCCCGTTCTTCGCTAGCGAAGATACTATAGTAGAAATTGAGGCTGAGGCAGTGATAGAGTTGCCCAAGAAGCCGGCATAGCCACCAGGTTATTTGCCCCTGGGGCCGAGTAGCCAAGTAACAACTTAAGGATAGGCCGGCTAGGGAAAAGGATAGCGGTTTGTTACTCCTTCTTAAGGCTGCCGTTATCGGCCAGGCAACAATAGCAGTCAGTTGCCAGGCTGAGAAACTGATACTGATAAGGGATAAGGGCAAACCCCTAGCCTCCAGTAAAAGGTTGAGATAGGGGCTCACTAAGGATGTTCCTAGGGCGCAAAAGAAAAAGGAGCCGGTCAGAGTGGGCCAAAGGTTAGCGCGTTTATTCCGGTTGAAGAGGGAATAGGTGTTAAAGCGTAGGGCGGGATCAGGAGGAAGAAACAGCAAAGGGAGAACCGCCAGATGGATTAGCAGTGCTCCAGCAAGGATTGCCAAATACATCTCACCGGTCAGGTGGCAGATGCCGGCGGCGGTAATGCCTCCCAGGGCCCCGCCCACGCTGGCCAGTCCACGACAGAGGGCTAGGGCGGAAGGCAGATGGCGCTTGTTCACCAATAGGGCTATTTGCGGATTCTTGGCTGCCGTATACAGGGCTAAGGTGATGCCCAGCAGGGCACCAGCTAACCCCAGTTGCAGGGGGGGTAAGGGTCATTACCAGCAGGGTGGTGGCGCCAGCCTGTAGCAGTGCGGCCGCTATCAGAATGGGGCGGTAGCCCAGGCAGTCGGCTATAAGGCCGGCCGGGAGCGAACAGATAAAACTGCTCATAAGAATAATGGCATTGAGCTTGCCGATAGCCGTAAGATCGTGGCCACGGGCTATAAGGTGGAAATTTAGCAGTGCCAGCACTTGACTATAGCCCCAAGTGGAAAGCAGATCGCTGCAGAGGATCAGCGGCAATGCATACCCCCCTTTGCATACAACAGAATGTGTTATAGATATATGGGCCAGGCCTTAGGGGTATGTATCCGGTCCTGCAACGATGAAAAAAGGCCTCTGAATTGATTCATTATCTGCCCAGCGGAGCTTTTGTGACTTCCTCGTCCAAATATATACGAGATCCGGTGGCACCCCGCTGCCCCTGATATTTCCCTCGATAAGGATTTTGGGCCTCCTTATCCAATTGGGCAAAGACCAGTTGCCCTATACGCCGACCGGCCCGCAACTCAATGGCGGTACGGTTGGCGTTAAAGAGTTCTAGGGTAATCTCTCCTTCAAAGCCCGGGTCAACCCAGCCAGCATTCTGTATGAACAGGCCCAGCCGGCCGATGGAGCTACGCCCTTCAACAAAGGCGGTCAGATTATTGGGGAGGGAGAAGTATTCCATGGTTGTTGCGAGGACAAAATGGCCAGGCATCAATATATAACGGTCGGTGGTAATCGTCTTATAGCTAATCTTACTATCTAAAGCAAGAATTCCTTCGCTGGTATCTTCAACTATGCTGAAGGTGTGGCCCAAGCGTATATCCACGCTGGCCGGTTGAATCTGGAAATCCTCTAAAGGGCTTATAGCCAACTTTCCCTGCCGCAATAATTCTTTAATCGACTTGTCCGATAGGATCATGAAGCTATCCTCCTTTCATTACCCATGTCTTTGCAGAGGGTTTCCACTCTTGCTCATGCTTCCTTATTGTACCACAGGGGACCTGTTGTCGTTAGGCGCTGGAACTCCTAATGAGGCGCTCAAACATGGGGATAATGGTGTCAGAACGGGATTAATATAAGGAGGTTATGCAATTGAGCAAGGTGAATCTAGCAATTATCTATTACAGTTCCACCGGTACCAACTATCAGCTGGCCCAATGGGCTGCAGAAGGTGCTAAGCAGGCGGGCGCTGAGGTGAAAATACTAAAGGTGCCGGAATTGGCCCCCGATGCGGCTATTGATTCTAACCCCGCCTGGCGGGCCCATGTGGACGCGACACAGCATATCCCCATTGCCACCAAAGATGACATTGTGCAGGCTGACGCCATCATCTTCAGCACCCCCACCCGTTTCGGCAACGTGGCCTCGCAGATGAAGCAGTTTATCGATACTATGGGCGGTATATGGTTCCAGGGGCAGACAGTCAATAAGGTAGTAAGCGCCATGACTTCCGCCCAAAATCCCCATGGTGGGCAGGAAGCGACTATCCTATCACTGTACACCAGCATGTACCACTGGGGAGCCATTGTGGTTGCGCCCGGATACACCGATCAGGTGCTTTATGCTGCCGGCGGCAACCCCTACGGTACCAGCGTCACGGTGGACCAAGAAGGTAAGATGGTAGAAGACGTGAAGGACGCTGTTATCCATCAGGCTAAGCGGGTTGTCACGGTAGCGTCGTGGTTGAAACGCGGTCAGCAGGGTTAGCGACAAAGGAAAATACTTAAGCAAGAGCCCGGTTCTCCCACAGGAGGGCCGGGCTTTCCAGGTGTGATGGGGATAAAATTTTGAAATATCTCTTGCTTATGATGGTTTCTTG
>JAAYGE010000150.1 GCA_012727835.1 Bacillota bacterium | reverse complement strand
CTCCAACCCTTCCCATCCCCGTGTCGACTTTTAGATGTACTTTGAGCACTGCGCCGCTGGCTTTTGCCGCCTCTAGCAAAGCCAACGTCTGCTCCTGATCATAGACGGTTAAGCTGATGTTCAAACTGGCTGCCAAGCCCCCCTGGGCTGGAGGGGTATAGCCCAAGACCAAAATAGGAGCGGTAATTCCGGCCTGTCGTAGCTGCCATGCTTCTTCCAGCATACTGACGGCCAAACGGGTGGCGCCCGCCTCCAGAGCCGCCCGCGCTACCTCCACCGCTCCGTGTCCGTAAGCATTACCCTTAACAACAGCTATTATTTCACATTCGGGTCGCAAACGCTCTTTTACTGCTTGTATGTTGTGCGCGATGTTATCTAGATTGATTTCTGCCCAGGTCGGTCGAATCTGTGGATACATGTGTTTTCACTCCTAGCAACAGGTTATGGGTGAAACACTTGCTCCTCCAGGACAGGGTTTAGGGTGATATCCTCCATACACAATCGCAATACTTGCGTAGACCCATAAAAAAGGGTCACTTCTTCGGGTAAGAGTGTCTGCCTATTTAACCATAGGGCCCCCAGCTTGGGTTCACCGCCCAAGTCCCGCCAGGCAAATTCACCCAAATAACAGGTCGGTCGCTCCTCCGATTCCTGCCAAGTGGCCCCTTGGGCCTCCCGCCATAGTTCCAACAACAGGGGAGTCGTAAACAGGGCCGTTTCACTGGACAAGCGCAATTGTTCTTGCTGACCACTAGGCACATGACGTACCGTTAGGTCATCACCCCGCAAGAAAAACTGATAGGTAGTTGTTCCTGCCTGCAAAACATCGGTACGTAATCGATCGGGAGCTTGATACCACTGATGAATTGCTAACTGTTGTCCATCGCTCTGCTCCAACAGTAAATGCAACTGATAGCTGGTCAGATCGGCCTGTTTCTTAGCCAGCTGCTCGGGCAAATTAGCGATAGTATTCGGAGACTGACAAGCAGAAAGCAATAGTAGAACCGCCAATATAGCTGGTAGCCAGCGTCTAGCCAACACCCACACCTCTTCCCCAACTTGATCCGCTCAGGACAGTATATGCCAGCTGTATTCTAATTAGTACGTCTTTCGGCGATAGCGGTTGCTACAGCATAATTTAAGCTATGGGATATAGAGATCCATATGTGGGTTATTCCTAATTGGGAAGCTAGCGCCTCCGCTCCGCCCGATAATGTTGCTACAGGTCGCCCGGAGGGATCGTGGGAAATATAAATATCGGCGAAACCAAAACCGACAAAGCCGGTCCCTAAAGCTTTGGCCACCGCTTCTTTGGCTGCCCAAAAGCCGGCCAGGGTCTCTATGCGGCTCCCCCGCCAACGCCAATATTCCTGCTCCCTTGGAGTCAAGAGTCTCTTTATGAATCTATCGCCAAATTTACTCCAAACTTTATTTATTCTCTTAATTTCCATTATATCTAATCCAACGCCAATGATCATTTTAAATTCCCCCTAATTTTCGACACCCCAGGATTGAAAAAGCCAACGAGGGCCGGAATGATCCGGCCCCGCTGCTTCTCTATTGAGTTTCTTGGATTACACTGGCCACTAAACGGGCCGCCTTTTCAGCTAAAGCTTCGGTTTCTGCTTCCGCCATAACCCGAATAAGGGGTTCGGTACCGGAAGGCCGCACCAAAAGCCGCCCTCGCCCTGCCAACAGCTGCTCCGCTTCCTTTATAGCTTGCTGTATTCTAGGCGAATTGATCACATCACGGCAAGCTACCGGTACATTATGCAACACCTGGGGGAAGGGCTTAACGATGGCAGCCAACTCAGCCAACCGCTGGCGGCTGCTAGCCGCCACTTGTAATAGTTGCAGGGCACTCAAGAGGCCATCACCGGTGGTGGCATAATCGAGGAAAATAATATGTCCCGATTGCTCTCCTCCCAGGTTAGCTCCCACCTCTTGCATCTTGGCCAACACATAGCG
>JAAYGE010000149.1 GCA_012727835.1 Bacillota bacterium | reverse complement strand
GATGGCCCTTTTATCATAGCAGCAAATCATATTCATGCCCTTGACCCAGTCATGGTGGCTATTATCGTGCCCCAGCATGTTAGCTTTATGGCAAAAGAAGAACTGATGCATTCACCGATTTTGGGATGGTTAGCAAGGCATGTGGGCTCTTTTCCTGTCAAGCGAGGAAAAGCTGATATTCAAGCTATTCGACGGGCGTTGAAAGTGCTCGCTCAAGGTCAAGTGTTAGGCATTTTCCCCGAAGGAACTCGTAGCAAAACCGGAGAGGTACAAGCTGGTTTCGAGGGTACTGCGTTATTAGCGGCCCGGGCCCAAGTGCCAATCGTGCCAGTAGCCTTATACGGTCGGTATCGTCTGGGCAGTGTTTTTCATGTTAATGTGGGTGAACCAATTCGCATCGAATGTGCGATGGCCGGCAAGCCCACAGCGGAAGAGCGGGCTCAGGGTACCGAGCTGATCATGCAAAGAATTACCGCCTTATTGGACGAATGTAGAGAGGGGAATTAGCAGCAGATGAAGGTGCGGATTGCAGCTGCCAGTGGATTTTGTTTTGGAGTCAAGCGAGCCATCGCACTTGCCGAGGACACTTTGCCCCAAGAAGAGATCTATGCCCTAGGGCCTTTAGTGCATAATCCGCAGGAGATGATGCGGCTTGAGCAGACGGGACTGACGGTGGTTTCCGACGTCAATGCGATACCCGATGGAGCTGTGTTGCTGATACGGGCCCACGGTGCAGCACCCGAAGTTTATGCTGCAGCCGAGGCCAAGCAACTGCGGGTTATCGATGCCACCTGTCCCCATGTCAAGAAATTGCTCCGTTTAGCAGCCGATTTCATTGAGCAAGGTTATCAGTTGCTGATTGTGGGCGATGCCAACCATCCCGAAGTACAAGCTGCCCAGGCTTGGGCCCGCGGCTTGGCTTTGGTGATCACCGGTCCGGAGGAGATAGCTGCTCTGCCTTTGTCTGACCGAGTGGCTATAGTAGCACAAACTACCACTAAACTTGATGTGTGGGAAGCCGTATTGCAGGAGTTGCGTAGTCGGGTAGATGACTTACAGGTAGGTTATACTATTTGTCATGCGACTAAGGAACGCCAGCAAGCGGCAATAGAACTCTCAAAGCAAGTAGATATAATGGTTGTAGTGGGCGGACATAATAGTGCTAACACGCGAAATCTGGTACAATTATGTTCTGAGATAGGAACGCCTACTCACCATGTTGAAACTGCCGCTGAAATTGACCCGGCCTGGTTTAGCCCGGGTGCGTTGGTCGGTATTACAGCGGGAGCTTCAACACCGGATTGGATTATAAAGGAGGTCGTCACTACTGTGGAGAACTTGGAGAACAAAAACGAAGTGATGGAAGAAAGCACACTAGAAAAAGAGGAGCTAACTGCGGCTGCGGAGGAAGTTGAAAGCGCAACTCCCGACCAGGGCGAAGAGGTGGCCGCCGAGCAGCAGGAAAGCGAAGCGGTGGAAGAGCCCACCAACATGGAGGACGTGGCTGGAGATATGGTTGATATCCGTACCGGCCAAATTGTTGAAGGCACGGTCGTCCGCGTTACCGACAATGAAGTCTTCGTGGACATTCGCTATAAGTCGGACGGAATCATCCAGGCTAACGAAATCAGTAACTTGCCCAACGTGCAGCCTGCCGATGTAGTTAAAGAAGGCGATGTAATCAAGGCAGTCGTGCTACGTCTAGAAAACCGAGAAGGCAATGTGGTGCTTTCTAAGCGCCGAGCTGACGCGGAAGAGGGCTGGAAACTGGCAGAAGAAGCTTTTGCTGAGAATAGAACCGTTAGTGGCCAAGTCACCGAGGCTGTTAAAGGTGGTTTAATAGTAAATCTCTTTAATCTACGTGCTTTCTTACCCGCTTCTCTGGTAGATAAACGTTTTGTACCTGACCTGAGCACTTATGTGGGACAGGAAGTTGATGTTAAGATTATCGAGATGGAAAACCATCGCCGTCGTCTAGTTGTTTCCCGCAAAGCGGCCATCGAAGAAGAAGAAGTTGCTCGCCGCGAAGCTACCTGGGCAAGCCTGGAAGAGGGCCAAATTATTAAGGGTACTGTGCAGCGTCTAACCGACTTCGGCGCCTTTGTTGATGTTGGCGGTGTGGATGGGCTAGTGCATATTTCCGAACTGTCTTGGGGACGCGTAAACCATCCATCGGATGTCTTGTCCGAAGGCGATGAAATTGAAGTAAAAGTATTAGGCCTAGACCGGGAGCGGGAGCGCATCTCCCTTAGCTTAAAACAAGCCCAACCCGATCCGTGGACATTAGTCGCAAACCAATTTAAAGCCGGCGACGTGGTGCCTGGTAAGGTTATGCGCACCGTATCTTTCGGCGCTTTTGTAGAAATCACACCGGGCGTGGAAGGTTTAGTGCATATCTCCCAGCTGTCTAACGAAAGGGTTGAACGCACCGAAGATGTGGTTAACCCGGGCGACGAGGTCCAGGTTCGCATTCTCAGTATTAACCCGGAAGAACGCCGCGTCTCACTAAGCATGCGTGATCCGGCTGCCCCTAGAGCTCCTAGATATCAGGGGGGCGGTGAGCGTCGCCCACGGGGTGGCGGTCGCAGCCAGAACTATCATGAAGAAGGTAGCGTCACATTAGGTGATGTGTTCGGCGACCTCTTTGAACAGCAAGAAGATAAGGAGCCAGAAAACAACTAAATAGCTGGCTGGAAGCAATTAAGGGGCTGTCGCACTAACAGCTCCTGAAAAAGTAAAAGACGGCCCCTGGCGATGATGCCAGGAGCCGTCTTTTGCTGTAAGATATAAAGTGTGAAAAACATTACCTTACAGCCAGAGTATACACTT
>JAAYGE010000148.1 GCA_012727835.1 Bacillota bacterium | reverse complement strand
GACTACTTCCGAGGCTGCCTCATAGGCGGTGCTATTGGCGATGCCTTAGGGTATCCGGTAGAATTTATGAGTTATAGTGAGATTCAGTTGCGCTATGGTCCGCAGGGCATTCAGGACTTAGAGCTAGGCGCCAATGGCTTGGCCGACATTAGTGATGACACACAGATGACGTTATTCCCGGCCGAAGGGATTCTGCGGGCCCAAAGTTGGGGCCTAATGAAAGGTAATGCTCATATTTCTTCAGTAGATTACTTCGCTTACCAGCGTTGGTTGATAACCCAAGGATATCCCCTATATGAAGAATATGAGCGGGCCTATGATGGCTGGTTGATTAAGGTGCCCGAACTATATGCTCTGCGTGCTCCTGGTAATACATGCATCGAGGCCCTACTAAGCCGAGAGCAGGGAACCATTGCCGAGCCCATCAATAGCAGTAAGGGCTGTGGAGGCGTAATGCGGGTGGCTCCCGTTGGTTTGTTTTACGGGAAAGAGCCAGCCTTCGAATTGGCTGCCGAGATTGCCGCTTTGACCCATGGTCATCCTTCCGGGTACTTGTCAGCCGGGGCTTTGGCCCATATTATCGCTTGCCTAATTGAGGGGCAACGGCTCACAGACGCCGTTAACAGCGGGTTGCTGGAGCTGAAAAAGCACCATGGCCACGAAGAGTGCACGGCGGCCCTTCGCCAGGCTCTGGAATTACTGGATAGCGACTTATCCGATGAGGAGGCAATTGCTACCTTAGGACAAGGATGGGTAGGAGATGAGGCCTTGGCTATAGCGGTTTACTGCGCTCTCCGCTACCAGGATGATTTTAGACAGGCTTTAATCGCCGCCGTAAACCACGATGGTGATAGCGACAGCACCGGTGCTATCACTGGCAACATCTTGGGTGCCTACCTGGGCTTGCAGCAAGTCCCTTCCCAGTGGGTGGAGAAGATTGAGCTGTTGCCTGTTATAACAACCATCGCCGATGACTTGTTGCACGCTCAGTGTGAAAACAGAGTAAATTGGGTGCGCTACCCCGGATATTAGAAATTAAAATCCACAAATAACCGTTGACAGAACAGGTATGATTAATATACACTGTCAACAATTGAATAAAACACCTCACTCTTGCTGGTGAGGTAGAGGCGCGGTGTTTAAGAATCTCTGGAAGAGCCCGAGAAGCAGTGAGGCCAGAGAGGGGGAAACATCGCCGAAGTCAGTCGCATTTCTCGAGTGCGGTTGGCTGGGGCTGTAGTGAATAACTGCAGCACTGTCTCAGTCAAAGTTCCCGGTTGGCTGAGTTGCGCTACTTCATTCAGGGAAAGTGGGGAGGTGTAGGGTTATCTATGGCCTAAGCGCTCGCCTTAGGTCTTTTTGTTTGTCCAAAATAAACATACTGACAGAAAGGAAGAGAGCAAGGATGAGGAAGAATTTGTTTCGGGCTTTGGCCATGGCTTTGGCCCTTATGGTTGTAGTGACAGGTTGTGGAACAAAAAAGGACGATAATGTGTTACGTGTGGGTATGGAGGCCGGTTATGCCCCCTTTAACTGGACGCAACTGGACGACTCTAACGGGGCAGTTCCTATTGAAGGTAGCGCCGAATTCGCCGGTGGCTATGATGTGGAGATCGCCAAGCGTATCGCAGCAGGTTTGGGAAAAGAACTGGTAATTGTTAAGACCGAGTGGTCGGGCCTGGAGATGGCACTGAACTCGGGCAAGATTGATGTAATTATCGCTGGTATGTCGCCAACGGCCGAACGGGCACAGCGGATCGACTTTTCCGATAGCTACTATGAATCGGATCTGGTGATGGTGGTTAAGAACGGTGGCAAGTATGCCAATGCTACCACTTTGGCCGACTTTGCCGGGGCCAAGGTGACAGCGCAAATGGGCACCTTCCACTACACGGTTATCGATCAGATTCCGAACGTGGAACAGCTGCCGGCCATGGATGACTTCACCGCCATGCGTGTTGCACTGGAGGCGGGTATGATTGACGCCTATGTTTCCGAGCGCCCCGAGGCCATCAGTGCAGCAGCTGCTAATGCCAACTTTAAGATGATCGAACTCGAAGACGGCTTTACCACCTCCCCGGAGGATACGGTGGTGGCAGTCGGTCTGCGTAAGGGCAGCGAACTTAAGGAACAGATCAACCAGATTTTAGCCGGTATCTCAGCAGAAGAACGTCTGCAAATTATGGATGAGGCTATTAAGAATCAGCCGACTAGCGACTAAAACCTTTTAGGAACCGGGGGTAGAGCCTACCCTTTTCGGTTCCGCCACATGAGGAGGAGAGCCATGAGCATAGAGTGGATTGTCAGGATTGCAACCGAATATTGGCCCATGTTATTACGGGGAGCGCGCATGACTCTCCTGCTGGCCACCGTTGGCACCGTCGTTGGTTTCTTTATCGGTCTGTTGGTGGGGGTGATTCGCACCCTTCCCCGTGAGGGCAGCCCCCTGAGGAGGGCTCTGCTATGGATAGTAGATGCGATGCTGGCCGTGTATGTGGAGGTTTTCCGTGGGACACCGATGATTGTCCAGGCCATGGTCATCTACTATGGCTCCGCCATTGCCCTAGGTCTGCACATGGACAAATTGACGGCGGCCCTGTTCATTGTTTCTGTAAACACTGGCGCCTACATGGCCGAGATTGTGCGCGGTGGTATCGTCTCCATCGATAAGGGGCAATTCGAGGCGGCTCAGGCCATCGGCATGAACCATTGGCAGACCATGTTCTACGTCGTTCTGCCACAGGTTATCCGCAACATTTTGCCGGCCACCGGCAATGAATTTGTGATCAACATCAAGGATACCTCGGTGCTGAACGTGATTTCCGTGACCGAGCTGTTCTTCCAAGGAAAGTCAATCGCCGGAGGCAACTTCCGCTATTTTGAAACTTTCTTGGTGGTGAGCGTTATTTATCTGGTGATGACATTTACGGTGACTCGCATCCTGCGCTATGTGGAGAGAAGAATGGACGGCCCCGAGCACTACACGCTCTACGCCAACCAGATGCAGGTACAAACGCCGGAAGATATTGCGCGCAAGAAGCGCACCACGGTAGGAAGGCAGGTGTAGGAAATGGAAAAAGTGATTGAAATTAAACACCTGAGCAAGTCCTTCGGTTCCCACCAGGTGCTGAAGGATATCAACTTCACTGTAAACGCCGGCGAGGTGGTTTGCATCATCGGCGCTTCCGGTTCGGGAAAGTCGACCCTGCTGCGCTGTATCAACCTGTTGGAGAAGCCTAGCGGTGGACAGATCATCTACCGCGGTCAAAACATCCTTGAGCAGTCGGGAGACATTTATGCTCTGCGTGCTAAGTTGGGCATGGTTTTTCAGCAGTTCAACCTGTTCAACAATTATGACGTACTGGGGAACTGCCTGGTTGGCCAGATGAAGGTGCTCCGCCGCAGCCGCGCCGAAGCGGAACAGGTGGCGCTAAGATATCTGCGTCTAGTAGGGATGGAGCAGTTTATCCATGCCCGGCCAAGACAGCTTTCCGGCGGCCAGAAGCAGCGGGTGGCCATCGCCCGGGCGCTTTCTATGGAACCCGATGTGATGCTCTTTGACGAGCCCACCTCCGCCCTCGCCCCGGAGATGGTGGGTGAGGTACTGAAGGTGATGGAAACCTTGGCCGCCAGCGGTATGACCATGCTGGTGGTGACCCACGAGATGGACTTCGCCCGCGAAGTGGCCGACCGGGTGGTCTTTATGGACCAAGGGGTAATTGCGGAAGAAGGCCCTCCGGAGCAGATTTTCGACAGCCCGCAACAGGAACGCACCCGTCAGTTCCTGCAGCGAACACAGAGAAGATAATAAGAATACGAAAGAAGGGGCTGTGCGCTTAGCAAAATTTCGCGCACGGCCCCTTTGACGTTGTAGGCGTTGGTTTTGCGAGAGAGCTGTGGGTAAGACCAAAGGCCTGCACGGCCGATGAGCGGAGAGCTTAAAGTCCCAATATAATGGCCGTGGCTATTCTTTTGTCTTAAAAAGTGCCATAAATGGGGCTAGGAGTGTAAAAAATGGAACATAGGCATATATTGTCGCGTCTAACTAAAGGAGGCAGTAGAAGAAGAACCTCCAGATAGACTAGTCTGCAGTATAGCAAAGAGAGGGGTGTGTTGAGATTGAAGAAAGTTGTCTTCATTATGGTGGTCGGTTTGTTGACGTTAGGGCTTTTGGTGGGCTGTGTTGGCCCCACCGCTAATAACAATAGAGAACTTGACGATGAAGGTGCGGTTTGGCGGAAGCTGGCCCAAACGCAGGAGCCGCTACTCAGCGCCCTGCGTGCCATCGAGCTGATCAAGGCCAAAGACTGGGAGGGTTTGGCGGCCATGGTGCACCCGGAGGCGGGAGTGCGCTTTACTGCCTACCCCTACGTGGAGTTGGAAAAGGACCAGGTTTTCACTGCGGAGCAGGTGGCCGGGTTGGCCAATGATACTACCGAGTATGAATGGGGTAAATATGATGGCACTGGCGACCCGATTCGGCTTACCTTTGCCGACTATTATGAACGCTTTATCTACGATAAGGACTTCGCTCAAGCTCCGGTCATCGGTCGCGACCGACTTCTCTCTTATGGCAACGCCATCGAGAACGTGAAGGAGGCTTACCCCAACGGTAAGTTTATCGAATTCTATTTTCCAGGCAGCGAGGAACACGATGGAATGGACTGGCGCACTCTGAAGCTGGTCTTTGAGAAGCAGGGGGAGACCTGGTATCTAGTAGGCGTTATCCATGGTGAGTGGACCATCTAGAGAATCATATATACATGGGGCCCGCGCTACGGCGCGGGTTTTTCCTTACACCAGCAGCCTTGCACGGGCCAATTCTATACCCCTTGTCCTGTCTTTCTTACTCCCTATTTGTTAGCCAGGTATTCCTCAAGTTGTGCCAGGAATTCTTGTGCATTTTCCGGTGTGATAGCATAGAAAGTCTTTTCCGTGAAGATGATCAATGCCGGTCGCGTAATGTCTTGCGCATACACCTTGCCTCGACCCACGTTGGCTACAGTGAAGGTGCCATTACGCCGATTGCCAATGGCTTCGCCCACTCGCATAGAAAGGGCCGGCAGTCTCTCGAAATACTGCACATCGGTAATTTCTTCATAAGGGATGGTGATTCCCCGCCCGCGGGTGATGGTCACTCCCTTATCATCTAACAGATACTCGTAATTACCCATGAAATAGCTAAACAGCAGTACGCCCCCGACAATGGCCACGCTGACTAGACTCCAAAGGGGGTTACCGCTACTGCGTCTTCTTTGTCTCAAGACATGGTCACCTCCCATCCAGGGTCATTCATCTCTATATTCAGCATAACATACCTGTCGGTTGGGGAGAGCACCACCGGGAACATTTTTGCGCCTCTTATCGTCCAATCAGTTGAACAAGTTACCTGATAGGTTAGGTAGCTGCAAAATTGCGCCCACCGGGTGGTGACGCAGAGAAATCTTTAGGAAAGGATGTGAGTATTTAAAAATGGCAAACTGGAGAAAGATGGGCGTAATGTTGGCAGTCCTCAGCATGTTGGTATTGCCACTGTCAGCTAGCGCCACCGACTGGGATTTACCTAGTGCTGATGACCGGATCGCAGTCCCACCGCTCCCTCCGGAGCTGCAAGATGAAGTAGTGGTGATACGAACCTTTACCGGGGTAGTGGAATGGGTGGATCTGGAAGGCGGTTTCTATGCCATTGAGGGCCACCGACTTATCGCCGATGGGGAGCTGCTGGAGAGCAACGCGGGCCATTTGGTAAGAGTGACCGGTTCCCTAGCACTGGAGCCTTCCATCTACATGGTTCCGGCTATCAAAGTGGAGGAGATGCAGCGGGTGCAACCGGGGGAGGTTGTAAGCCTGGTTGGCGAACTGGTCTATGAGGACCTGGAGGGTGGATTCTTCGCAGTCAAAGGATACCGTCTGACCGGTGAACTGGACGAGGCTGAGCTGGAGAAATATCTAGGTCGCCAAGTGCAAGTGACCGGCACCATCAGTGACGAGATCTCCATCTTCATGACCAAAGCCTTTGAAGTTGCGTCTCTACGGCCTTTAGGCGAAGCTGTAGATCTACCCGCGGTGGAAGTGGATCTCTTGGCTCGTCTGCGCCAGGTGGAGGCAATGCGAAGCTTACCCCGAAAGCTGTTGGTGGACGGTGCTGAAGTGCAGGCCGTTGGTGGTCCGGTGCAACGAGGTGAAGCAGTGCTGGTGCCTTTGCGCCACATTGTGGAAGCCGCCGGTGGTAAGGTGCACTGGAATGGTGAAAGAAGCCTGGCCAAGGTCGTCCTTCCTGGCCGTACCGCCCAGTTTGTAGTCGGCGAGGGAGAGGCGGAGCTGAATGAAGAAGGTGTCTACTACGTGCGCCGCAACCTAATATCACTGGCGCAGCCAACTCAGTTGATCGACAGCACCACCTATGTTTCAGCCGATGCACTCTCCAGCATCTTGGGCTTT
Source organism: Bacillota bacterium (assembly GCA_012727835.1). The sequence continues at coordinate 14,200 of JAAYGE010000148.1, read as the reverse complement.
ATGGCGCGAGAGACAGAGCCGGACGTGCTTGATCTGGTGTCGCCAGCGGCTTTAAAGGATATGTCGCAGCCGGAAGAACCCGAATGGGAAAAGCAAATTCTGGTCGGCCATATTGTGGAAGTTGAGGCCGGGGAGCGCACCCGAGTATTGTTACAGGGCGGTCCCATGGCCAGTGGCGAACCTTTGCTGGTATGGCTGTATATCAACGAAGACACCGAGATAGCCTTCGCCAACGGCGAAACTGCCCAGTTTGATGATTTGGCGGTGGATCAGCAGATTAGCGTCCAGGTGTCTGGGCCCATGCTAACATCCTACCCGGCACAGGCCGGTGCCGATGCTATCACCATTCTGCCTGAGTCAGGCTTTGGTACGGTCGCCGGCACCATCACGGACATAGCTACTGAAGGTAAGCCTCGTATTCTGGTAGACGGGACAGTGGTAGAAACCCAGCATCCCATGCTTATTTGGTTGACGCTGGATGAGCAAACGGTAATCGAGTGGGCCGAATCGGACCAGCAGGCTACCTTTGCGGATCTGGCCGTCGGCCAGACGGTGGAGGCGGCGCTGTCCGGCCCGGTGATGGAATCTTACCCCTGTCAGGGTGGAGCAACCAAGGTGACGATAGTTAAATAGACATAAATAGAAGGCGAGAGGAACATCCCTCTCGCCTTCATTTGTACAATGCCTTCTTTGGGGGGTGAACATGGGACCGGATCGGCAGCCGCCATAAGTGTAATTATCCTCCCTATGGTTAATGATACCAATAAGGAGGATGATGCTATGCGGCGCAGTTTAGCAATTGTGTGCTTGGCTTTACTTATGCTGGTACTCACCGGCTGTGACGGCAGCTTATACGTGGACATGGAAACCCGGCTACAGAACAGTGAAGGGAAAGGGGAACTGCTGGTAACAGTCAGTGGTACGGGCGATGTAAATGAGGCGTTGAAGAATGGCGATTTTAGCGAGTACTTCTCACGGGTGGAGGCGGAAGGTTTTTTTGTACGCCAATATGCGGAAGGAGATATGGGCGTCATTGAGATAGGGGGCAGTTTCGAATCGCTGGAGAGCTTAAATACGCTACAGGCGGATCTGCTGGCGCCCTTGAAGTTGGCTCCCATCATTAGAGCTGAAACCCTTCCCGGGCTATTCTCTTCCCGCAATATTTTTGATGTAACTTTTAAAAACCTTGACGGGGAAGAGGAGGCCAGCATTCCCACCTTTTTCAGCGGTCAACAACCGCCAGCCGATGTAGTTCCCGACACTTTCGTCACCTACCGGTTGACAACGCCAGGTAAAATTGTCAGTAGCAACGCCTTACAGGTGGAAAAGAATTCAGCCGTCTGGACCCTTTCCGATACACAGATACAAAGCGGTATCTCCCTAGGTGTGCTATCACAACAGTGGCAGTACGGTCGCATTGCCGGTGCCGCCCTGTTGCTTGTTCTAGTTGTTATCTCTCTTTATCGTTGGCTCTTTATGTAGTTGGCTAGGCGGTTATTTACTACATTTAGTCGGCCCCCCGCTTGGCTTTAACAAGCCTGCTGGGGGATTTTTTATATTTTACCATTTCACGGCGAACCCGGTTGGTCATGCTCATTTATTGTTTGGGTGTTATTGGAAAGTAGGCAATAAAAAACCAGCTAGGGCCCATCAGCCCAGCTGGTTTTTAGTTTTGTACTCACCATGGGCGTTGAGGAGGATGTCACAGGCCATGCCTCCAGCACGTATGATATAAAGGATAGTTATATCCGGATCAATATCGACAGTATGCTACTGAAGGAGGATGTCTGGTGACCAGTCACGAGCACGAAGATTTGCTGTTTGACGAGCAGGAGTTGTTAGACGAAGATCGGGAGCTGCTGGAATCGGTTCCCCCCGACTTAGACCAGTCTTTGCTCTTTGAGGCCCGCTTCTGGACGCGCATTATGAAGGAACATGCCCTGTTTATTCAGCTGGGCCTACCAGCCAACCGGCCCGATCTACGGCGGGAAGCAGAGCGGTTTGAAGAAGTTTTTGCCCGCTTGGAACGGGTGCTGAATCGGGTGCAGCGGCTGCGCGGGCGGCGCTTACGCCAGCTGAAACGAGCCCTGGTGGCCTTCATTGACTACAAGGAACGGCTGTTACGCCTGTTGGTAGCTTGTCGCTTGCCCGGAAACGCTCTTTTCCCCTTATTGATCGACCACATCACGCGGGAGGCTAAGCGCTTCCTACATCTGTTGAGCCGGCCGGAGCCGGAGAGTCGTTTGCATGCTCTACTACAAGAGCACGTTTTCTGGCTGCGGGTGATGAAAGAGCATGTGGAGTTTGTGCGCCACCTACTGGACCCGTCGGAACGAATGCTGATCCGGCAGGCGGAAGAATTTATCCGCACCTTCTCCCGCTTGTTAGAAACGGCCAACGAATTGGAGTCAATGGATAGTGCCAATCCCCGCTCCTTTAATACGGTGAGAAGGTTTACCGATGAAGTAATCGTACACACGCGGGCGCTGCGAGATTTTAAGGCTGCCGCCTATGAGCTGTTGCTGGCTTGCCAAGCACTAAGTATCATTCCGTCGCCTTTACTGGCCGACCATATCCGGCGCGAGGCCGATAAGTTCTTACAGGAATTGTCCTTATTCGTTCCCACCGAAAGCGGCACCAAATAAAAAAACTGGCGGCGATGGGGACCGGCTGCCGATGCCGGTCCCCATGAGTACCCCAGTATGGTTTAGGTTTCGCTCATTGATTGTCCCCCGAAGTGTTTTTCGCGCAGGTTAGTACTACCACCTGGCCTGGGCCCTCGGCTTTAGCTTGGTACAGGGCCGAATCGGCCGCTTGGAATACTTCTTCATAGGATCGTTTATCCCTTACCAGAACGGCGCCAGCACAGGTGCTTACAATAACATCTCCCACGATGCGGCGGGTGGCGTTGACCAACTGCCGACATTTATTATGCAAGAATTCCGGGGAAGGAACGTTCTTCATATAAATGCAAAATTCATCGCCACCAAACCGACCGATAATATCGGTGGCCCGAAAAATACTGCTTAAGGTATTAGCTATGCCTTTTAATACTTGGTCTCCTGCGTAATGGCCTAAAGTGTCATTCACTTTTTTGAAATTATCTGCATCCAATATGATGAAGGCATCGAGTATGCCCCGGCTTTTTTGGGACAGCCGTTCTTCCACCAGCTCTCGTATAGTGACCGCATTTAAAACTCCGGTGAGCCCATCCAGCTGGGCCCGGGTGACCAGCGCTTCCTTTTCTGCCAACTCTTTGCTGACATCGATCAGTTTGCCAAGGATTTCTCGTAGTTCACCGTCGTCGGTACAGATGGGGCTGGTAACCAAGCGAAAGGTGACGTTACAGCCGGGAATGGGGGGGAGAATGGCATCGTTGCTAATGTTGCTCCCCGTCATCGTTTGCCGCTGCTTTAGCTGTTGAGTTAGAGTAGCTTTAACCACTTCAGCTATGCGGGCGATGTTTTCTCCAAAAGAGTCGATAGAGTGTTGGCTGAAGCTGAGGGTGTCCATTTCAGGACAGTAGTGAAATATGAACTCATTGGATAGCTCCGCCAACATGGCATAACGTCGGTTCTGCAGCTCCAGCTCCTTGCGGCCCCTTCTATGGAAGAAGATCAACAGTAGTAACAGAATAATAACGATTACCAACAGAGCCCATATTACGCCCTTATAGGTATCTAGGATCTTACTCCATGTTAGCTCTTGGTCCATCCGCGTGGTGGAACTAAGAATAATCGATAGAATTGTATCATTATCGATTTCAGCTAGAGCCTTGTTGAGGATGGACATGAGAAGGGGATCGGGATTGATCGGCGCTAGACAGTATTCCCGTTGTTCCCGCTCTAAAGGAACAGTGACCAGATTCCTGTATCCATTTTGTAGAGTATAATAGGCCACCGAATAGGCATTCCCGTAGCCATAATGGGCTGTACCCGCATTGACGGCCGCCATGGCCTCTTCCCGAGTATCAAAATAGCGGACACTCCCAGCTGGGATGCCGGAAGGAATATTGCCGCCTTCTACAGCCGCAAATATCTTTCCGTCCAGTTTTTCCGGATCTACCGACTTATGCTGAAATTGAATGCTGACAGACGTCAAATAGGGACGAGAGAGCACTAGCCCGGGTATCGCATCCGCATAGGCCTGCGGGATACCTACTACAATATCGCCGTCCTGAGCTACTGCCCGCAACTGTTCCAGTGAGTCGAAAGCTAGACAATTAAAGCGCAACCCGGTGGCAGCAGCGATTTCCTCTAGTATCAGTTTTGATATCCCCTGCACTTCACCATTCTTATCCATATATTGGATGGGCGCAGCTCCCACTACTACTAGTGAATTAACTTCCGGGTTGTTAGCTATGTATTCCACTTCTTCTAATGTTAGATCCAAATCCTGACGCTCTAAAGCTAACGCCGGCTGAGTTTCCAAAAATGAGACTGCAACAAGAAGCATCACGCTGAAAATTACCCAATCAACCCGTGCCAAAAATAATCTTCTCTTCAATTCCCCGTTCACCCCAATTGTAACTACCAGCATTATAGCATAGAAATTAGCTAGCCAAGGCGGGAGTAAGGGAAAATACAGTAAGACAGCAGAAACCTCCCTACTATGGCATAATGTGCAACTTTAGCGCCTGCAGCATCTGTTCCAAAGACACGTTGCCTGCACAACTCAGGTGATAGACCCAATGGCCTTGGCAAGTGATCACTTCCAGCTGGCCCTCGTCCTCCAAGAGCCAGAGCCCGGCAAAACCCCGGGTGTCGCTGGCAGGACGAAGGGGTAAAGTGCTGCGGTAGGGGTACAATTTGCGCCCCTCAGCTATACTGTTAGCCAACACTTTGGCGACGCCCGGCGATATTGCTCGATAGGCATCACAATGGAAGTATACATTAGTAGCTTCAGAACCGCCGGACCGCAGTTCTACTGATTCGGCTAAGTAATGCTGCTCGGGCACGGGGAGACTGCTTTCCAGGCGATAGTAGTTCCAAACATCGCCCTTATCCTTAAAGTAACCCTCATTACGAATGGAACTAGCATATTGGGATTCGTCCATTATCTGAGATAAACGCACCACAGGTAAATCGATTTCTGGAATCGGGGGAAAGTCGGGCTGCGTAGCCAATAGGGGCTCAGCTAACCTACCTCCTAAAAGGAAAAGCCATGTGACCAGTATTAAAACCCCTCGCACCTGTGCTCGGCCCATTGCCGACCGCCATTTTACCGACCGCGGTGGTTGCTGGCCCCGTAGTAAGCTGGTAATGTGCCTTGCCAGTCGCCATAGAGCTACCACGCTTAAGATAATCCAAGCAAAAAAGAAAAGACAAGCCAGTGCAACCAGCCAATCGAACCCTAACAGCAGTTCTGCCAGGCCAGGTTTATAAACTAAAATCCCTAAAGCCATAAACAGTAAGGGAACTAGGAAGCTAGTCAGGTGTCCTGGCAATAGACGACGGATATTTTTGGCCTGTTCCACCGGGTCGGTGTGGATTTCAGGTATGGCGCCGTCTTCGGGAGCACGGAAAATCTGCACCAAACCTCGATCGGCCACATGCTCCCAACCAGCTTCCCGATAAAGCTCCAAGCGCTCCTGTTCCGACCAGTGGTCGGCATTAAACACATCGCACCGATAGCGATAATTCCGCAGCGGCCCCTTCTCAAAGGTGGCTCGCCCGAAGCAGGTCTTAACCAAGTGCCAACCGTTCCTAGACATCTCTTCCAACCAGGCTTCCTGCTCGGCCAGCTGCCAATTTTCTAACCACCAAAATTGGCGCCGAACTTGCTTTTTATTCATGTCGGTTCACCCCATCCTGTAACCAGTTTCCATCCTCCACCATAGCTCTAAGGCGGGCATGTTCTGCTTGTAGGGCGGCTCTGCCTGAGGGGGTTAGGCGATAGGTTTTACGGCGGCCATCATCTTCCGTAAGCTCAATGTATTTATCTTTGCGTAGCCGTGTCAGTACGCCGTAGAGGGTGCCGGGCCCCATAACCACCCGCCCCCGTGATATTTCTCTAATAGCTTCCATCAAGGCATAGCCGTGCAAAGGTTCTCGTAATGCCAGTAGAACATAGTACATGGCCTCGGTCATGCCAGGCACCACCACCTTTATATTATGTGTCGCGATATATCGTATGACATAATAGTAGCACGAAAGTTATTCTCTGGCAAGGCTTGGTAACAGGGGAAAGGGGGAAGGGGAGCGAATAGATTAGCAAGGGAGGATATGGAGTAGTTGTTCGAAAGGAGGGCAAGGGTATGGGTTTCCGCTTTCGCAAGAGTATTAACTTGGGCAAAGGTTTGCGGATCAACCTTAGCAAATCGGGAGTCGGCTTTAGTTGGGGAATGCCCGGCTTTCGCATAACGAAAACGGCCAAGGGGACCACCCGTAAAACCTTCTCCCTGCCTAGAACGGGGTTGTCATATGTGAAGGAGAGCCGCAGGAAGGGTAAGAAATAGAGAATGGCACGAATCCGTTATCGTGCCATTCACAGGTCCTATTAGCGATAGTACAAACCGGCTAACCGCATGTCGGTGTCAAAGCTGATGGTGAAAGTGGCTGTCCCATCGGCATATTTGGCAATAACCACGGCTACCGCATACTCGGTATTGCTCTGCTTAATGCCGGATAAATTGATCCTGGCTATTTCCTTAAATTCACCTTTAGCGTTGATAGCATCGAAAACCGGGGCCAAAGCTTCATCGGTGAGGGCTGTCTTCAGCTCCTCCGTACCTCTGGCTCGTATGGCTTCCCCATCATTATTATTCACCAACTCAACGATTTCCACCGCTGCTTCTTCAACGGCGGTCACATCAAAAGCATCGGATAACTTGCCGCTGGGGCTGCAAGCGGCCAGGCTTAGACTTATCAAGCAAAGCCCTAGTAGTGCCAAGTTAAGCCATTTCCTTTGCATCATATTTACACCTCCGGGACTTATTCTTTTCCAGTATAGCATCAAAAATGTGCCCAGACCATTAAGGCGAGGGGCATACAAGGAGGGAGTAGTTTGGCAAGCTCAAATTCGTCTGTAGCCCAGCCCACCCGGCTACACGCCAATGAGAATCCCTATGGGTTTCCCGATCATATTTGGCAAGAGATACAGGAGCAATTTACCACCTTGGAACTAAATCGTTACCCCGATCGGGCCATGAAAAATTTCTATCAGGTCCTGTCGGAGCATCTGGGCGTACCACAGGAGATGCTACTGGCCGGTAACGGCTTGGAAGAAATAATTTTACTTCTATTGGTTGCTCTCGGGCAAAAGGGACGGGTAATTTTGCCCACACCCACCTTCTTCGTTTATAAACAGATGGCCAACAACCTAGGCCTATCGATTTTGGAATTGCCCTTGGTAAAGGAATCGTGGCAGTTAGATATCCCACTGATACTGGAGCAAGTGGGGCAAGAAGAAGGCTTAATCGTTGTTTGCCGCCCCAACAACCCCACCGGCAATGTATTCCCACGGGAAGATGTGCTGCGCCTGCTGGAAGAGACTAAACTGACGGTAGTGGTAGACGAGGCCTATTTCGGCTTTACCGAGGAGACGATGATAGAGGATGTGAACAGGTATCAGCGACTCATTGTGCTGCGCACCTTCTCTAAAACCTATGGTTTGGCCGGCATTCGTTTAGGCTATTTGGTGGCCAATCCGGAATTAGTGAAGGCCGTAAATCGGGTACGTCCGACCTACAACCTAAATGCCCTTACCGCTACTTTGGGGTGCGTGGCCTTGTGGCATGAGCAGCAGCTGCTGGCTCGGGTGCCGGCTATTGTGGCGGAAAGGGAGCGCCTGGCTGCCCGGTTAGCCCGTTTGCCAGGTGTGACGGTCTATCCATCGGAGACCAACTTCCTCTTAGTAAAGCTCCCCTGCGCCGCCGAGCCCCTCTGGCAAGAGTTGCGCCAGACGGGGATCTACGTACGGCTCGAGGGAGAGGAGATGCCCCACTGCTTGCGCATCTCTGTAGGTTTGCCTCAGGAAAATGACCGACTGTTAGCCGCCCTGCAAAAACATCTTCAAAATTAGGGCCCGGGGCAAGGGGTATTTATCAATGGGGCTGTCGCAGAAGTCTTGCGAACGGCCCCATTCTTAGTTCCCGGTCAGCCGAGCCTGCACCTGTTGCACGAATGCGGCTGCGTTTTCCGGAGTGAGAACGAAGATCTGGTTCGCAGTCTTTATAATCACGGCCGGCCAACGGGTATTAAGGACATAAGCTTTCACCCGCCCGTATTCATCGGAGCGGAAGTCGCCTATCCAGGTGCGAATACCGTCTTTGCCAAAGATTTTACGCATCTTGGGGATGCGCTCTCGTAGCTCTATTTCTTCTATCTCTTCGAAGGGGATAGTTCGATTCTCGCCCGGGATGATTATCATGGCTCCGCCATGTTTTATCTGCACTCCTGCATCGGTGATCTCATAGGTGAGGTCCATGTCACCGGCTATAGCCACGTAGGCGAGTATGCCGATAGGAATCAGCATGAACAAAATTATAGCCTTTAACCAACGGGGATAATCCTGTTCGGGCATAGTCTTTTTCCTCCTAATCTAGGTGGGCGGTACGGTTGGCGAAAAGAATACGGCGTTTGCCCGGCTCATACTCCCACAGATGAATGCCTGTATCACCGGTGGCAAAAACCACATCGGAAGCTATGGGTAGCCCCAGAAAAGCCTGATAGAGCATTTTAATAGTGCCGCCGTGGCAAACAAGGGCTATGGTGCTCTCCAGGGTATTTTCATGAATGATTTTAGAGAGTGCCTTTTCCACCCGACAGCGGAAATCGATTTCCGATTCCATTTCGTAAGGGGCTAGATGCGGAGGGCGATTGGGAATTGGCGGATATTTGGCTGCCGCTTCTTCGAAGGGTAAACCGGCCAGTAAGCCGTTATCATGCTCGCGCAGGCCCGGCTCATCGATGAGGGGCGCGTTGGTGGTAGCTGCCAAGGCTTTAGCCGTTTGCTGGGCCCGAATGAGGGTGCTGGCATAGATTTTGTCCACCGGGTAGTGTTGGGCCACCCACTTAGCCATAGCTGCCGCCTGTCGTTGCCCTGCTTCTGTTAGGGCAAAATCAGCTCTACCTTCATGCACCTTTAACAGATCGGCTTCCGATTCACCGTGGCGAATAACAAGTAATTTCATTTTCTCACTCCTTTTAAACTTATAGCGGTGTTAGGGTTGCAGAAAGCTATGAACCATTACTTGCGCTTGATCGGCTGGCCTCGTCGTCAGGTGGAGCAGTGGATGCGACCAGTAGCCGTTGCCCGCTTGGCGGAAGATGTTCCAAAGGAACGGCAGGCACTGATACGCATTCTCCAGCGATGAATCCGCCCAGCCTGTTTAGAAGAGCTTAGCCACCGCGCTTTCTATGTCCGGCTCAACAATGTGTAAATCACGGATTTCACCAAGCTCCGCCATGAGACGCAGCAGGTCATTAGGAGTATGGTGGGAACGATCAAACTTGACCAGGGCACGAGTATCGCTCTGCCAAGTGATTTTCAGCCCATTGACTAGCCTACTGCCGGCGGTTGGTCCGTTGAAATCAACGATAAGCGTACTTTCCGCACCTATTTGCGAGTAAAGGTGCTCAATACTACCATCGAGAAGAATCTTGCCATGGTTAATCACTATTACCCGTTGGCATAGTTCTTCTATATCACGCAGATCGTGGGTGGTTAGTAACACCGTAATGCCTTGTCTATTGACCTCCAGCAGAAACTCTCGCATCGCCTGTTTAGCCACCACGTCCAGGCCAATGGTGGGTTCATCAAGAAAGAGGATCTTCGGCTCATGCAAAAGAGCAGCTGCAATCTCACCCCGCATGCGCTGCCCTAGTGACAGTTTACGCACCGGCGTTTGCCAGAATTGACTAAGCTGCAGCAGCTCATCAAGGTGCCTAGCATCTTCTTGTAGCGTTCCTTTGGTACTTGATACATGGCCGCCAGGAGCTCGAAGGATTCTTGCAGGGGCAAGTCCCACCACAGTTGGCTACGTTGCCCAAAAACCACACCGATCTGGCGACTACTTGCCGGCGCTCTCGTTGAGGACTAAGGCCCAATACGTGGACCGACCCGGCTGTGGGGTGCAAGATGCCGGTTAGCATCTTAATCGTGGTCGATTTGCCTGCCCCATTGGGGCCGATGTAGCCGACAAACTCGCCGGGAGCTATCTGAAAACTGATGTCATAGACGGCGGTGACCATTCTGCCTTTGCGGCTGAGCAGGCAGCGGATGGTGCAAAAAGGCCCCGGCAGAATCTCGGGTACGAAGAATTCTTTCTTGAGGTTTTCAACTGTAATCATGAAATCCTCCTAACTTCCTCTACTTTGATAGGCCTTTTCTCCGGCCCGCCACAACAGAAGAGCTACCACCCATGTGACTACTATTACGAGCCAGGGGAGTAACAAATACCAGGAGGAGCCACCTAGCCCTAGAGCAAACTGGGCCGGTATGTAGCCGACAAAGGTAACGGGTATAACGGTCAGCAGGGCACGCATCCATGGGGGATAAATACTGGCGGGATAGGAAGCAGCATAGTTGGCACCATAGAATGCTAGTGTCTGTATATCCCGTACCCGACCAAACCAGAAAGCACAGGCGGCTATGGCCACACTGATACCGAAGATAATCAGAGTGCCCGACAAAGGTAATGAGAGAAGATAAAAATAGCGCCAACCAAGGGCCCCGGGGCCACCCAAGTAATGCAGGGACACCAGCAGGGCCGCGGCCCCCTGGACTACTCCGCCCAGACGAAAAAATTCAATGCGTCTGCCGAGCAATACCAGTAAACTGGGCAAAGGCCGGAGCAAGATACCATCGTACCCACCGCGGATAATATATTCCTGGAACCTATGTAGTTCACACCCAAAGGTGCGGAATAGGGCCGAACTGATACCCACTACGCCATAAATGACCCCAATTTGTGGTAAACTCCACCCGCCCACACTGCGGGCGTTGTAGATGATTGTGATGACTACTAGAAAGTCGGTTACGGTGATCCAGCACTGAAAAAAGAGGGAGACAAAAAAGCTGAACTTGTATTGTAACACCGTTTGCCAGCTGGCTGCCAGCAAGCGCCAATAAAGTCTTATGCCATTTATCATCCGCCTTGCACCTCCAGGTGGCGCCGCGCAAGCTGGGTTAAGCCGCGGCAGACTATAGTCAACAAGACCGTCCAAAGGGCGGGAGTTACCAATGCATCCCAGCCCTGCAGCCCTAGATAAATCCTATTGGGATAGTGGGCCAGAGCCGCCCAAGGCGCGTAAGGCAGGATACGCCCCAGTACACCGGGAAGCAGATCCACTGGCACCTGTATGCCCGAGGCGGCAGTGAAAAGAGCCAAGTTGAAATAGGTAATCCAGCGAATATCGGTAGTCCAGAAACTGGCTAAACCTTCCAGATAACCAAGGCAGAGGGCCACATAGAGAGCTAAGGCCAGGCTGGGCAGCAACAGAAGTAGCGATGAAGGCTCGGGAATATGGTAGCCAACGGTGAGTCCATAGAGTAGATAGAGGGGCAAGGACCGAAAGACCAGCTTATACAAATGCTCGCCACTTTGACGACTGATCACGTAACTGAAGAAGTCGGTAGGCCGCAGTAACTCTAGACTGATATCGCCAGTACGCACTGCCAGCTGAATGTTCAATCCGCTCGGCCAGCTGACAAAGTTATACATGACTTGCCCGAAGGCGGCCCAGAGCACCAGTTGATCCACCCCATAAGCGCCCACGCTACCCAGAGGCGCAGCGGCGGCCAGCCAAATGTAAATATTTATATAACCAAAAAGGGCACTGCCCACCATGTCTATCAGATGGGCCACCCGGTACTGTAGATTACGCCGATAGGTTTTACTCATTAGCAGCCAGTAGGCGTGCAAGCCCGATTCCTCCCCTCAAAGCGCCGTTTAGGACAGGGAAAGCCCCGCTCGCCGAAAATCGGTTCAGCGGGGCCTTAAATTAATCTTAACATATTTTAAGTTCGCCCAACTCATTTTTCAAGGAAGGTATCGGAATTTTTGGGAGCGAATTTCATAGCAGAAATATACGGTTAGGAGGGATATCATGCTTGCCAGATGCGGGTTAGATTGTAGCGCGTGTTACGCCTATTCCCAGGATTGTAGTGGATGCAATGCGGTAGACGGGAAGCCCTTTTGGACCCGGGAAGTAGGGATAGAGCAGTGTGAACTGTATCGCTGTTCGGTGACGAAGAACTATGCCCATTGCGGCCACTGCCAAGAACTGCCCTGTAAGATGTGGTACGACCTGAAAGATCCTCCCCTTAGTGATGAGCAACATCAAGAAAACATCCAAGAGCGGGTAAGACGACTGCGGCAGAATTAGGGCTGGCTATACATCGGGACGGTTCTAGTTGGCCATTGGTCTAGGGAGGTGGCTAGCTGGAACCGTCCCCTTGTTTCACCGCCGAGTTTCCAACAGATCTTTTATAGTATAATAGCCAGCCGGCTGCTGGTAAAGAAATTCGGCGGCTTTTACGGCACCTTCTGCATAAACGCGCCGATCGTGGACTGTGTGGGTTAGGGTCAATGTTTCCGAATCGGTGAAGAATTGGACTTGATGTTTCCCCATAATGTTGCCGCCGCGTACTGCATGGACTCCAATCTCATGCTGCTGGCGGGGAGCCACCCCGTGACGCCCATACACCGGTTGTCCATGACCTAAGGCCCGTTGCAAGACGGCTAGTAGTTCTTTGGCGCTGCCGGAAGGGGCGTCTTGTTTGTGCCGGTGATGGACCTCCACAATCTCAATGTCGCTATCAACCAAGACCCGGGCTGCAGTCTCTACTAAAGTAAGCAACAAGTTCAGCCCCACTGAAAAGTTGACCGCCTGCAACACCGGAACGGTCTTAGCAGCCTGCTCTATTTGGGCCTGCTGTTCCGCCGTATGTCCAGTGGTGGCAATCACCACCGGCAATTTCTGCTGCAAGGCGTAATTCAGTAGGGAAGGAGTACATGCGGCTAGGGAAAAGTCGATGATCACATCGGCGGGGGCCAGCTCCCGTATGGCTCTTGATACTCGGCCCACTAGCTGGTGCCCCCGCTCTTGCACCACTTGGCAGACTAGGCGCCCCATGTGGCCGCTGGCCCCCCATACAATTACTCGCATCGATCATCCTCCTAGTGAGAATCTGTTTGGTATCTATACATACTGTTCAATAATAGTCTGTAAACTGCCGGGTAGAAAATGGGCGAGAGGCACTTCCAACAGGGTATAGGCCCCCGGCGGCAGGCGTTTGGCTGCCCTGGCACTAGAAACCAGTATTTGTCCCGTCAGGGCCGGGTTAGTTATCCGGCTTTCATAGCGAAACAACTGATTAGCCGTTTTGCCCGCCACGCCTCGCCTCTCTAACACCACACCATGACTTGTATTCATCAGCGACTGCACGTCGTCGACGGCCAGCACTTGCGTTTCATCGTGGCAATAGTAGGGGTCTTGTTGAATGGCAGGGACCACCTGCTCCAGTTCATAGCCGGGCTCCAGCTCCACATAAACCTGCCGTTTGTGCTGTCCATAACCTAGAGGTAGTGTAAGGGAAAGGGCATCCCTTACGCCGGGGACCTTCTTGGCAGCCACCGTATGTCCCATGCTCATGCCGGGGCCAAAATTGGTATGGCTGATACCGCGGGGGGCTTGCAGGGCAAAGATAGCACGGATCATGGAATCGGTTCCCGGATCCCAACCGGCGCCCACAATAGCGCTGGCGCCCCCCTGTTGGGCCGCCCGCTTCAGGTCCTGGCGCAATTGCCACAGCTCCTGACCATGGATATCGAAGCTATCTACTGTACTGATACCAGTTTCTAACAGGGGCAGAGCCACCGACCTTACATTGCGGCTAGGAACGGCCAAAACAGCCACATCTACCCGGTCTAAATTGTCTATATGGCTAACTACCGGTACGGCCGGAGGCAATAAATCGCGAGTGCGAGTTAAAGCGTGGTCCCGAACCACTACTCCCGCCAGCTGCATGTCGCCAGCCGTTTCGATGGCATCTAATGCACCTTTACCCACATTGCCCATCCCAACTATAGCTACTCGAATCTTTTCCATCGCCAAATGCACCTCCCATTTACTTGCCACTCGTTCATAAAGATGCTACTGGGGCTGAATATATTCAAATTTAGCTGTCATATTATCCCTAAAAAGCAAAAAGGCAAGCAAAGCTTCCAGGCCCCAGGTGGATGGCAAAGATAAGG
>JAAYGE010000147.1 GCA_012727835.1 Bacillota bacterium | reverse complement strand
ATACGAGGTTCCGCTGCTGCGCACATCGCGCCACACCTCCGAGTTCTCTGGCAAACTGGGCCAGCAAGTAGCCTCCCCGCTGGTAACGTTGATTGATGACGGTTCTCTGGCCAATGAATGGGGCTCTTTAGCCATTGATGACGAGGGCATCCCTACGCAGCAGAACGTTCTCATTGAAAACGGTATTTTGCGGGGCTATTTAGTGGATCGGCTAAATGGTAGGCGATTGGGTATGGCGCCCACCGGTTCGGCCCGGCGTAAGAATTACCGCTTTGCGCCGCAAGCCCGCATGACTAATACCTATATTGCCAATGGCACCAGCACTAGGGAAGAAATAATAGCTAATACGGAACGGGGCTTGTTCGTGAAGTATATCAATGGCGGCTCAGTTAACCCGGCCACCGGTGAGTTCAATTTTAATGCCTGTGAAAGCTATCTGATCGAAAAGGGGCGAATTGCAGAGCCAGTAAAGGGTGTAACCCTAATCGGCAAGGGCAGCGACATCTTGCAGCAGGTAGATATGGTGGCCAACAATTTGGAGATTCGGCATGGCTATTGTTATGCGGGGTCGGGCCCCCTATATATTGGAGCCGGCCAGCCGACGGTCCGGGTGGCCAATATGACGGTGGGGGGTGCCAGATAATGCTAGCAAGGTTTATTAGTTCTTTCAGCGAGCAGGCTCGCCAGGCGGGCATAACTTGCCTGCAGTATTACGTGGAGCAGGTTGAAGAGCAACGGTTGCAGGTGTATGAACAGGAATTAGAACGCCTCCAGTTGGCCGATGTCACGTTAGTTTATGTGGAGGGTGAGTATAAAGGGCAACTGGGCAGCACCTTTATTGAAAACCCGGATCCGGAGCTTTTCGCCGAGCATATCGCCAATATTAAGCAGATGGCTGAATGCAACAATACCTCCTTTACTCCCCTACCATTCCATAGGGTTTCGGAGCCGTTGGCGCAGACAGACGATCTGCCCACTTCTCTGCTAGTGGAAAAGCTGAAGGCTGCGGAACAGGCCGCCTACGCCCAAGATCAGCGGGTTAAGCATGTTAGCGAGTGCAGTTTCCTAAGCAAGAAGAAAAGAATTCTGCTATTGGACGATCAAGGCAATCGCATGGAGGATTGTCTACAGTATTACCGGGTAGGTATGGGCGTGGTGGCGCAGGCAGGACAGCAAGTGCAAACAGCCCGCTTGGCAAAGCTTGCACGTAATATTAATGAGCTGGATATGACCGGCCTGGCGGAGGCAGCGGCGGGGCGGGCCCTGTCTATGCTCAATGCTGCCCCGGTAGAGACGGGTAATTATCCGGTGATTTTCCACAACCAGGTGGTTTGCCAGTTGCTTTTGACCTTCTTGCCCGCCTTCTTTGCCGATCGGGTGCAAAACTCCATGAGCCGGATGGGGGGCCAGCTGGGACAGCAGGTGGCCAACGCCAAGCTTAGCTTAGTAGAAGACCCCGATTTTGACCTGGGCATTATAACGCGGCGCTTCGATGATGAAGGTTCGCCTACCAGTAAGAAGGCGATTATAGCCGACGGCATCCTGAAGTCTTACTTGCATAACCGGCGGACAGCCGAAAAGGCGGGCGTGGTGTCCACCGGCAACGGATTCAAACGCGACTACACGGAAAAGCCTACTATTAGCCCTACCAACCTCTATTTGCGCCAAGGTACGTCTACTTTGGCCGATTTGCAGAAAGAGATGGGAACCGGGCTGCTGATCACCGAATGTGACGGCATGTTTGCCGGTGCTAATCCGGTGTCAGGCGATTTTTCTCTAATCTCGAAAGGCTATTTAATTGATGGTGGTGAGGTGGTGCGTCCGGTAGCCCAAATCACCGTTGCCGGCAACTTCTTTGAACTGTTAAAGCAGGTGTCTAGCATCGGATGTGATTATGATTCCACCGGTTCGGAGAATGGTTTTGTAACCGCTCCTTCCCTGCTGATCCCTTCTTTGGCGGTGGCCGGCGAATAAAGTGGAATAAAAGCCTGGGCTTATTGTCCAGGCTTTTTCCTTGTTTATTCTCTCCCAAATATTGTTCTAAGTTCTGATATAATGGTTCAAGGTAAGTAGCCAAGGATAGGCTATAGAAACTATTAGAATTGTGAGGGAATGGATGATGGCAAACTTTGACATTCAAGCCTGTGCTAAACGGTTAGAACCTTGGATCGTTAAGACTCCTCTGGTGGAGGTGGATGCCTTAAGCCAGCGGGTGGGGAAAAAAGTTTATCTCAAATTGGAAAGCTTGCAGCGGACCGGTGCCTTTAAATTCCGTGGTGCCATGAACTATATGCTTACTCTGCCCCAGGCCGAGGCGGAGCGGGGTGTGATCACCGCTTCCAGTGGCAATCATGGTTTGGGCATGTCCTTAGGCGGCAAACTAAGGGGCATTAAATGTACGGTAGTGATGCCCGTATCGGCTCCTTTGACTAAGCAAGAGCGGGCCAAAGCCTATGGGGCCACCCTGGTCCTGCATGGCAATGATTACGACGAGGCCCAGCAATATGCCCAGATGCTGGCGGAACAACATGGTTATACATACGTGCCCAGCTTCAACCATCGAGCTATCATTGAGGGGCAGGGTACAATTTTTAATGAAATCGTAAAAGAACTGCCGCAAGTGGACATGGTAGTAGTGCCTGTGGGCGGTGGCGGCATGTTAGCCGGCCTTCTAGTAGCAAAAGAGCAGAGCGAAATAGATGTACAGATAGTAGGGGTAGAGCCGACGGGTGCTGCCAGTATGCAGGCTTCGTTAGCAGCCGGTCGTCAGACCACACTGTCAACTATGGAAACTGTTGCCGATGGGGTGGCGGTGAGAACCCCTGGCAGTCTTAATTTAGAGATCATCAGCCGCTTTAATCCACCCATGTGGCAGGTGACCGATGAAGAAATTTTAGCCGCTCAGAAGCTGCTGTTACATGAATCGAAGCTAATCGTGGAAACGGCTGGAGCTGTTCCGGTGGCCGGCCTGTTGGCGGCCCAATTGCCAGAGGCGGTGGAAAATGTGGTCTGCGTCATAAGTGGTGCTAATTTAGATTTGCTCACTTTAGCTAAGCTAATATAAAGTATAGTTTGGGCTTGTTCTGGCAATTGGTTAGAAGAGAGCCGTATTGGACCAGAGTTAAGGGGGACTAGTACTCGATGAAAGATTACGAACCGATTGTGCACGTAGGTAATGAAGCTTATCTCCGCATCATGATAAAAACCCATACCATAATGAAGGGTGAAGACATCGGCGACCTTCTGGTCCGCTATGTGCAGCCAGAACTAGAACCGGGGGACGTTATTTTCGTCAGTGAAAAGGCGGCGGCCGCCGCTCAGGGACGAGCTATTCCCATGGATGAAATTAAACCCAGCTGGTTGGCCCGCTTTTTGGTGCGATTCGTCTATAAGGCGCCCTATGGTATCGGTTTAGGGATGCCGGAAACGATGGAAATGGCTATTCGCGAGGTGGGCGTGCTGCGGATTCTGATAGCCGCCGTGAGTGGTGGTATAGGCAAACTCTTTGGGATACGGGGATGGTTTTACCGGGTGGCTGGCCACAAGGCCCGCTCTATCGCTGGCCCGGCCGACTATGTAATTCCACCGTATAACCGTTGTGTGGTATTAGGTGTGGCCGATGCGGATGACCTCTGTCGGCGGGCAGCAGCTAAGGTAGGTGCACCGGTAGCCATAGTCGATGCCAACGATCTCGGTATGAACGTGATCGGTCTCTCCAGTCCGGACCTGAAAAAGTTACCCTGGCAGGCCATACTTGAGGACAATCCGGCTGGGCAATCGAAACAAAGCACACCCTTTGGGATTATTCGCCCCCTAGGGGCTGTCGAGAAGAGCCGTTCCTACACTTAAGGGGAAGCGACGACTACCGACCATGCTTAGGGCGTAGGGCGATCTTTTGATAGGGCTAAGTATAGAGAAATCCTGTAGCTCGTGCCACACTATTTAAGCCAGACGTATTGACACTCGGAACGACATTATGGTATTCTCTTGTGAAGAAAAAAGAGCCTTTAAACTTGGTCCCGTGAGGCTAAGAAGGCGCTGGCATATAGGATTTTTTGGAGCCTTTTTGTGCCTTCTTGCCTTTGCGGGTGAGAAGGCATTTTGTTTGAGAAAGTGAGTGAGCACCATGGCCATTCGTGGAAAGTCTCTAATTGCCCCCGACGATTTTACGGTAGAAGAATTGCAGCAGGTTGTACGCACGGCCAGCGAGATGATGGATGTGGGTATAGATTCCTTTAGTGGCCTGTGTAGGGGAAAAATACTCGCCACCTTATTTTACGAACCCAGCACCCGGACCCGTCTAAGCTTTGAAGCAGCCATGTTGCGGATGGGAGGAAGCGTTATCGGTTTTGGGGATGCTAATACCAGCTCAGCGGCTAAGGGCGAAAGTATTGCAGATACGGCCCGCGTGATTTCCTATTATGCTGACATTGCAGTGATGCGCCACCATAAGGAGGGGGCTCCTAAATTGGCGGCCCAATATGCTACCATTCCTTTTATCAACGGAGGGGACGGCGGCCATCAACACCCGACACAAACCTTGACCGACTTGTTGACTATCCACCGCTATAAGGGAGAGTTGGCCGACCAGGTGGTAGCCTTTTGTGGCGACCTCAAATTTGGTCGTACGGTGCATTCACTCATTCGTACCTTGGCGCGTCTAGGGGTGAAGAAAATGGTCCTGATTTCACCGGAAGAATTGACCCTACCGCAACATCTCTATCGCCAGCTACAAGCCAGCGGTGCCCAAATGGAAGTGGAAACTTGCCTGGAGGGAGTCATTTCCGATGTGGACGTGCTCTATATGACCCGTATTCAACGGGAACGCTTTTTCAACGAGGCCGATTATCAGCGATTGAAGGATACCTATATCTTAGATGCTCGCAAATTGGAAGGGGCTAAATCGGAGATGATTATCATGCATCCGTTACCCCGGGTGAACGAGATTGCCTATGAAGTCGATGACGATCCACGGGCCATCTATTTTAAGCAGGCCGAGTGTGGCCTATATGCCCGTATGGCGCTGATGGCTTTGCAGTTGGGGGTGATTTAGAATGATGCAGGTGACAAGCATTTCGGAGGGTATCGTTCTGGACCATATTACCCAAGGGAACGGTCTTAAGATTTTTTCCCAACTCAACTTAGCAGAGTTGGCCCACCCGGTGGTTTTGTTAATGAATGTGCCTTCTCGCCTATTAGGGCGCAAGGACATTATTAAGATTCAAGACATCAAGGATATCGACCTAGCTCTGATCGGACTAGTAGATCCTTCCATTACGGTGAATGTAATTACGGGGGGGAAAATCATCCGCAAGCATAAGGTGGGGATCCCGCAAAAGGTGAAGGGACTCTTCAAATGCAGTAATCCCCGTTGCGTCACCAATGTGGACACCTATGCCGAGCCCAACTTCTACTTAGTGGATGCCGCCAATCGCGAATATGCCTGTGAATACTGCGAAGAAACTACCCGCTATCGGCTGTAATTAAGATATAAAAGCAATAACAGACTGCCCTTCCCATTGGATGGCAGTCTGTTATTGTTTTTGATAAGGTGATAAAATGGAAGGTGCATCGTCATCAGCAGAAGGAGGCGCCAGAGGATGGAGCATAACAAAATGTTGGCTGCAGAAGCGACGGACGTTCCCCAGTCTGAAATACGCCGCCGTATTTTCAGTATGGTTTGGCCGGCAACTATTGAGAATGTGTTGCAAATGCTCGTCGGTATTGTCGCTACCGGTATGGTGGGAAAAATTGGTGCCGAAGCGGTGGCGGCCGTAGGGTTGAGCACCCGCATTACTCAGATTGTTTGGTGTCTCTTTTCAGCAATAGGTACAGGAGCTACCGTATTAGTGGCTCGGGCTTTTGGGGCCAATGATCGGGCAGGGGCTAAACGCACGGCAGAACAAGCCATGCTGCTGGCCCTGGGTTTGGTTATCTTTATGACAATCCTTATCTGGACTAGGGCCCGATTTTGGCTAGTACTGTTATTTAATCCGGAAGGATCATTACTGGAGAGTGCCTACACCTTCTTAAGAATCGCCGTCTGGGGTATGCCCTTTATGGCGGTTATGCAAGTGGTGGGAGCCATTTTGCGGGGTGCTGGTAATACCAAGACCCCGATGCAGATTGCCTTTTTCGTGAATTTAATTAATGTAGTGGCTAACTACGTATTGATTTATGGTATTTTTGGTTCGCCCGCTTTAGGGATGATCGGTGCTGCCATCGCCATGTTGATATCCCAGTCTGTGGGTGCGGTACTGGCTCTATTTGCTATCACCCGCCCCTTGGCCGTCATCTCCTTAAACCTGAAAAAACGGGTGCAAACCGACCTGCAGGAGATGCGCCGTATATTGGGCATTGGCAGTCCGGCGGCCTTTGAACAGCTATTTTGGCAAGCCGCAACCATCATCATGATGGGGTTGATCGTTACCTTTGGTACCAACGCTTTGGCGGCCCACCAGCTGGGCTTAAATGCCGAGTCCCTTTCCTATATGCCTAGTGCTGGCTTCGGTATTGCGGCTACTGCCTTAGTGGGGCAAAGTCTAGGGGCCGGTCGGCTGGATTTGGCTCGCCGCTATGTGCGGGAGATTAACAAGTGGGGTATTGTGCTCACCGTCTTTACCGGTGGTCTGCTTTTGTTGGTGCCTACCCAGATTATGTCCTTGCTTACCGATGAACCAGAAGTTATTGAGCTAGGGGCCATCTATTTGCGTTTGATGGGTTCGGTACAAATTCCCCAGCTTATTTCTGGCATACTAAATGGTGCCATGCGCGGCGGCGGCGACACCAAGGCGCCTATGTACATCGGGGGGTTAGGTCTCTGGGGTATTCGCATTCCCTTTTCCTTTATCTTCAGCCGCAATTTGGGCTTGGGGATCGTAGGTGTTTGGTTAGCTATGACCCTAGATTTGCTCACACGCTTTCTACTGACCACTCTGCGTTATCGCAGTGGAAAATGGACAAACGCTTTAGTAAGCGATGCGCCAGTAGCAACGGAAGCTAGGGCAAGTTAGGCGTCTTTCTCCCATAAAAAAAGGCGGCTAGAAGCCGCCTTTTTGCTACCCCAGATAGGC
This sequence comes from Bacillota bacterium, assembly GCA_012727835.1. The sequence goes on along the minus strand of JAAYGE010000147.1, from coordinate 8,155 downwards.
AAAGAATTGGGCCGCCAGTGAAAGGTACAGGAGGGCCCAGAGGGAGCCAAACCACAAGCCTGCAGCCCTTACCCCCTTTTGCTTGCCTTCTAGTATAGAGTTAAAGCCTATTATTACGCTGGGGAGGAAGGCATTTCAGAGTGCCCTAAAACTAGGACTAGCGGTTTTTTAGCCTGAAAGCCCCTTGGATATTGTTTCAGGGGGCAAAAGTGAAACTGCTGACAAGGTCCTCCCGCGGCCTTGTCAGCAGTTTTGTAATCAACTTGATATGGAGCTATTCAAAGGTTCCTTTGACAATGGCGCGCCCTTCTTCCACCATCAGGCGGCCTCGGGCCCAAACCCGGTTAACTTCTAAATCATCGGTCAGCTCCACCAGGTCCGCATCGGCTCCCAGGGCAATGCAGCCCTTCTTGCCTTCTAGGTTCAGGTTGCTGGCCACGTTGGTAGTCAGCAGTTTCAAGGCTTCTTCCATAGGTACATGGCCTTTAATCATCACGTCGCGCCTGGTATCTAAGTTGGTACGAACCGAGCCCACCCCCAGCCCGATCAGGTTGCCGTTCTGATCAAACTTGGGCATACTGCCATTACCGTCGGAACTGATGGTGATATTCTCAATAGATACATTAAATTCGTTGAGTAAGCGCATTACTCCCTTATAGGCTTCCGGCCCGGCGGTGATGTCCACTTTACCGCCGGCTTTAGCGAAGCGGGCTCCCTGGGCCAACAATTCCGGTGTACGATTCATGTGGGTAGGCGTAAACATATGAATTGGCAGTTCCGAAGTCTCCAGAATCTCGAAAATCGGTTCAATGCCGCGGGGTCCGCCACCCACGTGGAAGTGGACCAGCCCCGGTTTGCCACCTAGCATGCCACCGACTCTTGCTTCCGCCGCCAGTTTGCGAATGTCGGCCAGGTCGGGCTGGGCAGAACGATGGTCGGAAATAGCAATCTCGCCCACACCGATGACCTTATCAATGATAATCAGGTCATTACGCACGTTTTCTGTGATGGTGGGAGTGGGAACTTGATAGGCCCCCGTATAAATGAAGGTGGTGATGCCTTCCTCCTCTAAAGCCCTGGCCTTAGCCAGCAGGCTATACATGTGACGGGTGGTGCCATCGGTTCCTAGACAGCCTACCACCGTGGTAACACCGTTGGTGGTGATTTGTGACAATTGAATTTCTGGGGTGCGGGTTGCCGGTCCCCCTTCACCGCCGCCGCCAATAATATGGACGTGCTGATCGATGAAACCGGGGATGAGGGTTGCTCCCTTCAGGTCAAATACTTCCACTTCACCCAACCCACTCGGGACCTTGATATCACTATCCATATGGGCTATACGCTCGCCTAGAATCAGGATGTCACACTTGCCGATTGGTTCGGGACTATAGACGTTGGCATTCTTGATGATCTTGATCAAACCAATCCCTCCTTAATAATATTCCCTTTCCTATTTTGGACATCTCAGCCCCCTTTCCTGCAAAAATATGGCCTATACATATGTTTTGCCTCTTTAGCATGCTAAAATGGGGAAGACAAGGAGGATGACTATGCAGGTAGGGAAGTTAACGCCGGCTGCTCTGCAGCAGTTGATATTTGATCGTCTGAGCAAACGTAGGGAGGAAGTGTTGTTGCGGGGGGCCCTGGGGGAAGACTCGGCGGCGCTAGACCTGGCGGGGGATTTATGTATCGTCTCCACCGACCCGATCACCGGTGCCTCTAAGCATGCGGGCTGGCTAGCCATTCATGTTTCTTGCAATGACGTGGCTGCCAACGGGGCCGAGCCGGTGGCAGCCCTCTTGACCTTATTATTACCGGCGGGCTCGGATTTGAGCCTAGTACGGGAGATTATGACCGATGCGGAAAGGGCAGCGCAAGAGGTGTCGGTGGAAATCGTTGGCGGCCACACCGAATTAACGACGGCCGTTAATCAGCCCATCATCTCTACGACTGTTATAGGGCGGGTAAGTGCGGAGAGTTTGGCAACCAGTGCCAGTATCCAGCCCGGTGATGCTTTGCTGGCCACCAAGTATGTGGGATTGGAAGGAACGGCGATTCTAGCTTGGGACTATCCCCACCTTACCCGCTCCCTTTTAGGTGAAGAATTATGGATAGCAGCACGGGAGCTAAAGCAGCAAATCAGTGTGGTGCCGGAAGCCCGCATTGCCAACCGCCTAGGAGTAAAGGCCATGCACGATGTTACAGAAGGAGGCGTTCTAGGGGCTGCCTATGAAATGGCCGGTGCCGCCGGGCTGGGCTTCGATTTAAAAGAAGCAAACCTACTATTGCACCCGGCCACTAAACTATTAGCCGAGCATTTGCAGTTTGACCCCCTGCGGCTAATATCCAGCGGCACCTTGCTCTTAGCTACTCCCCAACCGGAGCCATTGGTGGCCGCCTTGCAAAATAGAGGCATTCCGGTTAGCGTGATAGGCCACTTCCATAGTAGTGATGCTAAGCGGCTAATTAGAATCGATGGTTCGGTGGAGGAGGTTGCCCCTCCCGCCAGTGACGAGTTGTGGCGTTTGCAAGCCAACTTGCGGGACAGCGGCTAACCTTGCTTGCCTAATAGTCGGTATGGTACAATAAGGTAATAAGCAGGTGGTTGGAGAATGACTTATACCCCTATAGTTAGCGCCCTGCGGGAGCTGGCTGAGCAGGAGAATTTGTCGTTGCACATGCCGGGGCATAAGCGCGGGTTAACGGCTGGTTTCTTATCCGACTGGTTAGGAGCCGCCTTGCAGTATGATCAGACGGAAGTAGGCCCGCTAGACAGTATCCACGCTCCCGATGGGCCTATTAGACGTTCCGAGCAGTTGGTGGCCTCCCTGTATGGTGCTAAGGCTACCTATTTTACTACCAACGGCTCCAGTGCCGGTTTGATTGCCAGCCTTTTGGCCTCCACAGAACCGGGGGCGGAAGTGATTGTCCCCCGAAATATGCATAAGTCGGTCCTGGCCGGGCTTATTTTGGGCGATTTATGGCCCCACTTTATAGAGCCCCTATCTCAAGAGGGGTATGAGCTGGGGATTGCACCGGCTAGCCTACAAACCGCACTGGAGGAGCATCCCAAGGTGCAGGCGGTTCTACTGTTGAACCCCACCTATGAAGGAGTAACTGGTGACCTGGAGCAATTGGTTGAGGTGGCTAAAGCGGCTAACTGTAGGGTAATTGTGGATGAAGCCCATGGCGCCCATTTTGCTTTTCATCCGGCTTTACCTAAATCGGCCGTAAGCACACGGGCCGATTGGGTTGTGCAAAGCGCCCATAAGACACTACCAGCTCTTACGGGAGCTGCTTGGATACATCGCCTCAGTGACGATTTTAGTGATGAGCATTTTCGCAGTCGGCTGAATCTATTGCAGTCCACCAGCCCGTCCTGGTTGCTTTTGGGGTCCCTAGATTTGGCCCAGCACGAATTACGTTTGCACGGCTATTCTTGGTTGGACCGAGCCATTGCTAAAGCCAATGAATTGGTGGCGGCTATTGAGCAACAAACGCCTCTAGTGCACTGGTTGCCTCCGCAAACGGGAGCCTACCAGCAAGATCCCTTGAAAATTAACTTGCTGACGGCTGCTTGCGGGCAAAGTGGTTATGCGGTGGCCCGCTACTTGGAGGAACGGGGTTATCATGTTGAGATGGCTAAACCCCAAGGTATACTGCTGATGCTTACTATGGCTGATGTGGCTTTGGTCATTGATCCGCTAGTAGATTGTTTAGCTAAACTGCCGCAAAAAACCGGCCCGGTGCCTTCGTCGCCGCCGTTACCACCGCTGCCCCAGCTATGTATGGCCCCCCGCCGCGCCTACTTCGCGCCCACGGAGATAGTGGCGCCGGCTCAAGCTTTGGGGCGAATTGCCGCCCGACCGGTGTATGCCTATCCGCCGGGAGTGCCCCTGGTCTACCCGGGGGAGGTTATTGATGGCAACCTACTGGCCTATGTGGAGGCACTTACCTCCCGAGGAGGATATTTAACCGGTCTACAACAGGGTGCATGGATTGTTGTAGCCGAAGCATAAGGAATGATAGCATGCCCTTTATTACCTTTGAAGGTGTGGATGGAGCAGGGAAAACGACCCAAATCCGACTGTTGGCGGCCCAGTTAGAGCGGCTAGGTTATTCGGTTTTATTGACCCGTGAGCCAGGAGGCACGGAACTGGGCAACCTTATACGGCATATGGTGCTAAAGAGGAATGATACACCGATTAGCCCCATGGCAGAAATGGCACTGATAGCTGCGGCCCGGGCCCAGCATGTGGATCAGGTACTGCGCCCGGCACTGGCAGCGGGACAAGTTAAATTGTGCGATCGGTATATAGACTCCAGCCTTGTCTATCAAGGTCTTGCCCTCGGGTTAGGGCTGGAGCTGGTAGCCGAGGTTAACGATAAAATAGTCGGGGGCTTATGGCCCCAGCTAACCCTGGTTTTCGATGTGGCCCCTGAGGTGGCCTATGAACGTAGTATTGTTAAGCGGCAACAGGCCGACCGTATCGAGAGTCGGGGCCTGGCCTATTATACTCAGGTTTGTAACGGATACCGTTCTTTAGCAGATAAATGGCCAGAACGTATAAGAATAATAGATGGGGAACGACCGATAGAATTGGTTCAGCAGGATGTGTTGACGATTGTGAAAAGCGTATTGTAGTTGGAGAAAAGGGGGGTAAAATTGATGAAACTCATCATAGCGGTTGTGCAGGATAAGGATAGCGTGCGCCTAGTGGAAGCTCTGGTGGAAAGAGGTTATCGCTCCACCAAATTGGCTAGTACGGGTGGCTTCTTAAAGTCGGGCAATACGACCCTATTGATTGGTGTTGACGAAAAGAACGTGCAGCCTGTAATCGACATCATTAAGGAAATCTGTCATTCTCGGGAGCAACTGATTACACCTATGGCCCCAGTAGGTAGCAATTCTGTAGAAAGCTATATGCCGTACCCGATCGAAGTCCTCGTAGGCGGCGCCACCGTATTCGTTCTTGATGTGGAGAAGTTCGTGCGCGTATGAGGGTGCGGAGAACACAAGGGAATCGTAGCCGGGCTACTGCTCCTACAGCGCGTTGGCAGTCAGGCAGGGCTCCGGCTACTGCCTTTTCCGAGGCTTTAAGAAATAGTGAGCTTGCTGCTCATCAGGAATTGCTATCGTGGCTATATGGGGAGGTGGAGCAGGCAGCCGACCGGCTGTCGGCGACCAGTTCCTTATTAGAATGGGAAGCTTTTCGTGACCTGGTTATTAACTATCTCAATGAAGTGAAAGCCGGCTTTCGTTTACGCAAGCAGGCGGCTTGGGATAGGCAGGGTAACCAGCGTCTGTTGGTATTAATAGATGCGGCCAACCAGGAGCTGGTTGAACTGGGGATAGCCTTTTTGCAACGGCAAACCGATCATCTAGCCTTTTTGGCGCGACTTAAGCGCCTTAAGGGGCTCTTATTAGACATGAAATTATAGGAGTGGCGATAATGACTGCAAATAGACCAGCGGGTCAGGAGGTTGCTAAGCGCATTTTGCTCAACCAGTTGCGGGCCGGCCAACTCAGCCATGCCTATCTATTTACCGGGTCGGCGGAGGCTGATAAAAAGCAAGCTGCCCTTTTTTTGGCTCAGGCCGCCAATTGTGGGGCCGATAACAGGCCCTGCGGTTCTTGTCCAGCCTGTCGCCAGATTGAGTTGGGGGTTCATCCCGATGTGCGGTGGATTGTCCCCGATGGAGCTAGTATTAAGCTGCAGCAAGTGAAGAGTATTTTAGCGGAGGCGGTGTTAACGCCTAATAGGGGGCCCTATCGGGTTTTTGTAATTGAAGGGGCCGAGCTGCTAACCCGTGAAGCGGCTAATGCCCTCCTGCTGATATTGGAGGAGCCGCCCAGTTTTGATCTTTTTATCCTTACAGCCTCAGGACCGGTGTTATCAACTATTGAATCCCGTTGTCAATTGTTGCGTTTCGTGCCTACTGCGTCCTCGCAAATGGGGAATACTAGGGCTGACGCTGAGTCGGAAGCGGAGCGCTTCTTAATGGAATTAGGCCGGACCCCCCTTTATCAGCGGACGAAGCTATTGGACAAGCTGCTGGAGCAGGCGGAGATGGATCTGCCCGCCTTCTTAACCGAATTACTGTGTTTATATCGGGATTTTGCCGTATGGCAGTTCACCCAGGAGTCGCAACTGGTAAGGAATGAGAAGGCCGTTAAGCTTTTATATCCGGCGATTGCAGAACGACAGCCGAACCTGCTAGCTGCCACCCAGGCTATTCTGGATGTGCAGCGTCGTTTACAGAATAACGTCAACAAGCGTTTAGCCCTTGAGTATTTGTTATATAGTCTATAGGTAGGAGTTGATACTGTGCCCAATGTAGTCGGTGTCCGCTTTAAGCGGGCCGGCAAGGTTTATTACTTTGATCCGGCCCAGATAGATTTGCAGAAAGGCGATCACGTCATTGTGGAAACGGCCCGGGGCTTGGAATATGGTGAAGTTGTCACGCCTGTGCGCGAGGTGCCGCCGGGGGATGTGGTTGCACCCCTGAAGGCGGTCATTCGTAAGGCTACCGACGCCGATGCGGAGCAATTGGCGGCTAACAAGGACAAGGAAAAAGAAGCCTTTAATATTGCCCTGGAACGGATAGCCGCCCATGGCTTAGAGATGAAATTGGTGGATGTGGAGTATACCTTTGACGGCAGTAAGATTATTTTCTATTTCACTGCCGATGGTAGGGTTGATTTCCGCGAGTTGGTGAAGGATTTAGCCTCCATCTTCCGTACACGAATCGAGTTGAGACAGATCGGTGTGCGGGATGAAGCCAAAATGCTGGGGGGCTTGGGCACCTGTGGGCGGGCCCTCTGTTGCAGCACCTTCTTAGGTGATTTTGCCCCCATATCTATTAAGATGGCTAAGGAGCAGAATTTGTCATTAAATCCGGGTAAGATTTCCGGGCTTTGTGGGCGCTTGATGTGTTGTTTGCGGTATGAATCGGAACTGGCATGCCAGGAAAGGAACCCCAATTGCCCGTAAGCAAGATACTTAAGACGCCGGAGGGGAGCCGCCACAGCCTGGACGGCTCCCTTCTCGGTATGGACTGGGGGAGGCGGTACTAATGGAAAAAGAGCTCTTGCGTCCTGGGGAAAGGTTAGACGATCTTTTGGTTAGCAATCTGTACATTATCCAAGACGCAAAAGCCTTCTGCTTTTCCATGGATGCGGTTTTGTTAGCCCATTTTGCCACCATAAAATCGGGGGACCGGGTAGTAGACCTGGGGACTGGAACCGGCATCATTCCTCTCTTATTAACAACGCGCAGCCCGCGGCTGAGCATTTTGGGTATTGAATTGCAGGCTGCTGTGGCCGAGCGGGCGCAGCGCAGCGTGATGTTCAATAACTTACAAGACAAAATTGACATTAAAGTGGGCGACCTGCGTCACATTGAAGAATTGCTGCCCGGCTACCGGGCTAACCTGATCACGTGTAATCCGCCCTACTTGCCCGTAGGTGAGGGCATGGTTTCAATGAATGAACTGCAGGCTATTGCTCGCCACGAAATTTATTGCAAATTGCCCGATGTGGTAAGGGCTGCCGCCTACCTCCTGGGAACCGGAGGGCGCTTTGCTATGGTCCATCGGCCTCAGCGGTTGGCTGAGATTTTTTATTGGTTGCATCACTATCGTCTGGAGCCGAAGCGGATGCGGTTAGTCCAGCCTCGCCAGGGTAGCGAGCCTAATATGGTGCTGATCGAAAGTATGCGTGATGGCCGACCCGGACTAAAAATCTTGCCCCCTCTATTTGTCTATGAGGGGGAGGACTACACTCCGGAAGTGAGAGCTATTTATTTTCGGGAAGGGGTGTAACCTATGGCGGGAAAATTATATTTTTGTGCAACCCCCATTGGCAATTTAGGAGATATCACCTTGCGGGTACTGGAGACTTTGCGGGAAGCCGATTTAATAGTGGCTGAAGATACCCGTCATACGCGGAAGCTCCTGCACCACTATGATATCCACAAGCCCCTGCTTAGCTGTCATGAACATAATGAAGCGGCGCGTACGGAAGAAATTCTGCAGCGGGTGGCTGACGGTGAAATAGTAGCTGTAGTTAGCGATGCCGGGATGCCCGCCATATCCGATCCGGGGGCCCACCTAATAGCCGCTGCCATAGAACGGCAACTCCCTTGGACCGTTT
>JAAYGE010000146.1 GCA_012727835.1 Bacillota bacterium | reverse complement strand
GTTCCCAGCCCATACCTGGTCGGTGGTGAATCCGAAAGCTAGCCGTAGCGAGCTTTGTACCAGCAGCGGCCAGGTGTTAGCCGTCTTACCCGCCGGAGATATCTATGTCGGCGCTGTCGATGACGGTTTTGTGAACCTGGCGGGCAAACAATATCGTGGCTGGTTGCAACTTACGCTACTAAACGGCCGTTTCCGTGTCATTAACTACGTTGATATAGAAGACTATCTTCTGGGTGTGGTGCCGCGGGAAATGTCACCCAGCCAACCGCTAGAGGCCTTAAAGGTGCAGGCGGTAGCTTCTCGCACCTTTGCCTTGACCAGCAGCAAGCATCGGGGAGCCGGGTTCGATGTCTGTACCACAACCTGCTGCCAAGTGCTTGATCACTCGCGGGAAGCAGCCCGCTCTACCCAGGCGGTGCGCGAGACCAGCGGGCTAGTAGTCACCCATAAAGGTAAAATGGCTCCGGTCTATTTCCATGCCCACAGTGGCGGCCATACGGAGAATCCGTTATACGTTTGGGGTAACCCTGTCTCTTATCTCACCGGTGTTCCTGAGCTTTACCCCACCAACTCCAGCTATGATTACTGGGAAGAAAGATTAACAGCCGCCGAGATTAAGCAGCTGCTGGGGCAAATGGGGATTAATGTGGGCAGCGTTTTGTCCGTGGAGCCCCTCTCCTACACACCGGCGGGTCGCGTGCGGCAGCTGCGGATAGTCGGTTCGGCTGGCAGCACCATCTTAGAAAGAGAGCAGATACGCTTGAACTTACGGCTCAAGAGCCGTGTTTATACAGTCAAACCCGATATTCCGGCGGTCAGCGTTCTGGCTGCCGATGGTCAGGTAAAGGCCCTCAACCCCAGTGGGCTTAAGGTGGTGACCGCCAGTGGCGTGCAAACTTTACAGCCCCGGCCCACCTACTATCTGCGGGGGGCCAACGGGCAGCAACGGCAAACGGTGGCAGAGGCAAATAGTTACCTGTTTGTCGGTAGCGGCTATGGTCACGGGGTAGGCATAAGCCAGCATGGAGCCTACGCCATGGCCCACCATGGGCATACCTTTGAGGAGATTATCAAATACTATTTATCGGATGTTGAGATTGTAAAGTTGGGAGATTAATTTAGATGACTAATATAAACGACTATGATTTTCATCTGCCGCCTGAGCTTATTGCTCAGGCGCCTTTGCCCCAGCGCGATGCATCGCGACTCTTGGTGTTGGAGCGGGAGACGGGAGCCATTTTTCATCGGCTCTTCCGCGACCTGGGTGAGTATTTAAGGCCGGGCGACTGCCTAGTGCTCAATGACACCAAGGTTTTGCCTGCCCGCTTGTTTGGGCAAAAGATTGGTGGCGAAATTGAAATAGAAGTAGTGCTGCTTAAGCAGCTGAACCTGACCGACTGGGAAGTGTTGGTGCGCCCTGGACGCCGGGCTCGCATTGGCACCCAACTTAGCTTTGGCAACGGCGAGCTAACGGCCACCGTCATTGACAACACCGATGCGGGCGGGCGCAGCTTGCGCTTTCAATTTGAAGGTCAGTTTCTGGAGATACTAGATCGGCTAGGGCAAATGCCCTTACCCCCTTACATAGTAGAAAAACTAGCCGATAGAGATCGTTACCAAACCGTCTATGCCCGAGAGCTGGGATCGGCTGCAGCGCCCACTGCTGGGCTGCACTTTACCGAAGATTTGCTACAGAGCTTGTCCCAGCAGGGCGTTAAGATTGCTCGCCTCACCCTGCATGTGGGCTTGGGCACCTTCCGCCCAGTGCAGGTAGAAAGGGTGGAAGAGCATAAGATGCACGCCGAGTTCTATCAGGTGCCAGAGGAGGCGGCCCAGCTGATCAACCAAACCCGGGTAGCTGGCGGACGCATAGTCGCCGTGGGCACCACTTCGGCTCGTACCCTAGAAACGGTAGGGCAAGCCGATGGCACCGTGCGGGCCGGTTCCGGCTGGACCGATATCTTTATCTACCCCGGCTATGAGTTCAAAGTGATAGATGGACTAGTTACCAATTTCCATCTACCCAAGTCAACTCTGATTATGCTAGTCAGCGCCCTAGCTGGGCGAGAAAAGGTGCTGGCCGCTTATCAAGAAGCTATTCGTGAGCGCTATCGCTTTTATAGTTTTGGCGATGCGATGCTCATTATCTAATTGTTGGAGGAACATACATGGCAATTAAGTTTGAGGTTTTGCACGAATGCAGGCAGACTAGGGCTCGGGTGGGAAGGTTAACCACCCCCCATGGCGTTGTCAATACGCCCGTTTTTATGCCCGTCGGTACTCAGGCCACCGTGAAAGCGGTAGCTCCCCGCGACCTGAAAGATATAGGGGCGGAGATTATTCTTAGCAATACCTATCATCTCTATCTGCGTCCGGGCCACGAGCTGGTGCGAGAAGCCGGTGGCTTGCACAAGTTTATGAATTGGGACGGCAGCATACTGACCGATAGTGGCGGCTTTCAGGTGTTCAGCCTGAGTAGCCTGAACAAAATAACTGAAGATGGTGTATTGTTTCGCTCCCATATTGATGGTAGCGAGCATTTCTTCAGCCCCGAGCGGGCTATTGAAATAGAAAATGCCCTCGGAGCTGATATTATTATGGCCTTTGACGAATGTACCCCCTACCCGTGCGAGTATACCTATGCCAAACAAGCAATGGAGCGCACCCACCGCTGGGCTGTGCGCTGTAAGCAGGCCCACAAACGGCCCGAAAGCCAGGCCCTCTTCGGCATAATTCAGGGCAGCACTTTTGCCGATTTGCGGCAAGAAAGTGCCAAATTCCTGGTAGACTTGGACTTCCCCGGCTATGGCATCGGTGGCCTCAGCACCGGTGAACCCAAGCCCCTGATGTATGACATGCTGGAGATAACCGTTCCCCTTATTCCCAAAGAAAAACCCCGCTATCTGATGGGTATCGGTTCGCCCGACTGTTTGGTGGAAGGCACTATCCGGGGTGTAGACATGTTCGACTGTGTCTTGCCCACCCGCATAGCCCGTAACGGCTCCGCTTTTACCAGCCAGGGCCGGGTAGTGATTCGTAATGCCACCTATGCCCGCGATTTTTCACCCCTCGATCCCAATTGTAGCTGCTATGCTTGCCAAAACTTCACGCGGGCCTATCTGCGCCATCTGATCAAAGCTAAGGAGATATTAGGTTACCAGCTACTGAGTATCCATAACCTGCATTATCTAATTCAGCTCATGCGGGGACTCCGACAAGCCATACTAGAAGATCGCACCCTCGCCTACGTCCGTGCCGTGCTGAGCAATTACGATAGCGAACCCTATAATGTGGAGGGCTGCCGACCGTAGTGGCCAATACTAACAAACAGCACCTGCCGAGGTGCGGTTTTTGCTTACAGACTATCAAAAATGGGAACAAGGGATTGTTGATGTTCTTATTGACCAGCAAATTATCTCCATACTTACTATAGAACTAGGCAGGCAGTTTACCATCGGCAGATGCTGGGCAGGGCTTATGTTTGTATGATTCAGTTTTTGGGCATGCCAAGATTCTCTCTTCAAGGGTGTCACATTTTGGCGCCTACAAGGGATATATAAGTGAAGAGGCAAACAGGAGCGATTAAGATATGGGTTTGATAGTTATTACCAAGTCTTAGTCACAGTTAACTGTGAAAGGAGGCTAGAGTAGTGAGAAAAGTGCTTGCCTGTGATTTTGTAGAGTGTTCGCAGGAGTTATAACG
>JAAYGE010000145.1 GCA_012727835.1 Bacillota bacterium | reverse complement strand
TTCCCATACGGGTGCCCGGCATTCTGTTGATAGCCCCATAGTTACGCTTGGGGTTCTCACCTAAGGCCATCTTCATACCTTCAGTCCCCGGAATTACCATCTCGTCGACGGTACGGCCGAGGGTCTTTATGGCCATACCGGTTCCACCAATAATGTTACTGCTGCCCGGGCCCGTATATACGGTGGTAACACCGGCGGCTAAAACTTGGGGGAAGGCCGGATCGGCCGGGTTTAAGGAGTCAATGCCATAAAGGGCGGCCTGCATAGGACCGGTTTTCTCATTGCCATCGGCAGTAGCCGGCAAAGTAGGTTCGCCAAACAAGCCGATGTGACTATGGGCATCGATTAACCCCGGCGTAACCGATTTGCCTTCCGCATCAATTACCTGTGCATCTTCCGGAACGGCCACATCGGTACCTACGGCCACTATTTTTCCGTCTTCACATAACACGGTGCCTTTTTCAATAACACCCTGTGTAATTGTGTAAATCTTGCCGTTAACGACAGCTAGTTTCAAAGTTTCTCCCTCCAGTCATATTTGGCTCTTATAAGGTTTTCGTCAAAAAATATTAAAATCCTGTTCTCGTAGATTTTTAGCATGCAACTGGCTTGTCAACTATATAGATTTAACAGCGAGTGGAATAGAATGGAGGTAACCAATCATGGATGAACTGCTACAGTTTCTCGGTCGCTATTGGTTTCAAATAGCCCAGATTGTAGTCAGCCTCATAATCGGTGGGAACCTGGCCCAGCAGTTTAATGTACAGAAACCGAAAGCGGTGGCAGGGCAGCTAGCCCGTTTTACTTTAGCCCTAATGTTTTCTGTGGCCTACTATGCACTCTTTTTTTATCTAACCAGTATATTTCGGCGCTAGGGCAGCTGAGGTGATATAAAGAAGAAGGGCTACAGCAAAATTGGTTTTGCGGTAGCCCCTAGGCATGCAAAGGGTAATCCTACTCAATAAGTTGATCCGCTTGTAGCATCTTTAATAGCTCAATTATCCTCTCCGTACAAAGCTCAAGGATAGCCTCGCCCTTAGCCTTACTGGCCAAAGTAGCATCGCCGGTTTGAGCATTTTCCATGGTCTTAAATTGCATGCCGGGAAAACGAACGTTAGCAATGGCCTTGTTCCAGTTGATATTGGCTTTGGACATATCCACCAGTGACTCGTCGATGGCTAATACCACCGAAGTCTCATCTTCGCCCGCATGGCCCTGGCCTTCACAAATGGTTAAAATCTCGGAAGCGTAATCGATCCACCAATTAATTAAGAGGACTGTCAGGCCTAAATCGGCTAAGCGTTCCATCACGTGGGTAAGGGCCGGCGTATTACCACCGTGCCCATTGAACAAAACTAGCTTCTTAACACCCCACTTGGCTAAACCTTTGCCCACATGGAAAACATAGTCGCCAAAAACTTCGGGCGGAATATCGATGGTACCCGGATAGGGTGCCAGATGCCAGGAATGGCCGTAAGGAACTTCCGGGGCAATAATCAATTCTTCCCCCATCCGTTCTTCAATCAGCTCTAGAAAGCGCCGCGGGATGATAACATCGGTACCCAGTGGGCAGTGGTGCCCATGGGCCTCGGTCATACCAATTGGCAATACCACGGTGTCGATACACTCTAGGGCTTCCGCAAATTGATCCGAATTCATATAGAGCATATACATTCGTCTCTTCCTCCTCGTTTACCCTATTCTTCGGCCAAAGCCTGCTGCAACACCTGTGTCACTATTTTGGGGTTGGCTAAACCATTGGACAAGCTCAGCACCTGCCCCACCAAGAACCCGAAAACTTTCTTCTTTCCCGCCTTGTATTTCTGTACCGCTGCTTCATGCTCAGCCAATACCTGTCCCACCCAGGCACCTATTTGCCCCACGTCGCTTATTTGCTGCACTTGGCGCGAGCGAGCTAAAGCCGCCGGCGCTTGGCCGCTGGTAAAACCTTCGGCCAGTAGCTCTTTTGCTATATTGTGGCTTAACGTCCCCGCCCGCACCAACTCTAATAGTTCAGCCAGCTCCTGCGGTGCTAGCGGACAATCGACAAAATCGATGGCAGCCTGATTGAGCAGGGCCCGCAGCTCGGTCAGCAACCAATTGGCAATATCGGGGGCCACCGTATAATGGCGCAACACGGCTTCAAAATAGGCGGCTAAACCGGGGTCGCCTGTAATCTCCCGGGCCTGGTAGGGGCTGAGACCCAGCTGCTCCTGATAGCGCAACTGCTTCGCCAAAGGCAACTCGGGCAACTCCTGCCGCAGCGCCTCCAGCCAAACCGGGTCAATAGTGACCGGTGCTATATCCGGTTCCGGTTCATAGCGGTAATCACTGGCCTGCTCTTTGCTGCGCATGGGTATGGTGACCTGCTGGCTTTCGTCCCAGCGCCTCGTTTCCCGGACTACCCGGTGACCTTGGGCCAGCAAGGTGGCTTGGCGCTGCTCCTCATAGGCAATAGCTGCCACCACTCCACTAAAAGAACCGATATTCTTAATCTCACAGAGCTCGCCCATTTCTTCACTGCCCACCGGCCGCAGGCTAATATTCAGTTCACAACGCATGGAGCCTTCTTCTATGCGGGCATCGGATACCCCTAGGTAACGCATCAACAATTGCAGAGCTTCTAGATAGGCCCGGGCCATTGGGGCGGAGCGAAATACGGGGGGCGTAACCACTTCTAGCAGCGGGATTCCCGCCCGGTTGAAGTCGATTATCTGCCCCGCCTCCGTCTCTACGGGGCGCCCCGCATCCTCCTCCAGATGTATCTGCTTGATTGGTATCCTTTCAATTTTATCTTCCAGCTCCACGTCCAAATAGCCCCCTTTACCGAAGGGATACCGCCACTGGGTAATCTGATATCCCTTAGGCAGATCGGGCGCTGTGTAATGCTTGCGGTCGAAGGCAGCCACCGCTGGTATCTCACTATTGAGGGCTATAGCCGCTTTTAAAGCCAGCTCCACCGCCCTTTGATTTAGTTGGGGCTTGGTCGCTGCCTGGCCTAAACAAAAGGGACAAGTTTGGGTGTTGGGTGCAGCCCCAAAGCGGGTGCTGCAGTCACAGAATGCTTTCTTGTCCGTGGCTAACTGGATATGTACTTCTAGTCCGATTATGGTTTCGTAGTCCATTGTCATCCCCCTATCCAAACGAAAGAAGGCAGGAGCCGCCAAGCTCAGGCTGGCTCCTGCCCACCATCAGCCTAGCGGGTCTGTAAAAGGGCTTGCAACTCCTCCCAACTGAGCACGGGCACTCCCAGCTCTTGCGCTCGAGTAAGTTTGCTACCCGCTTTTTCGCCGGCCAGTAGATAGCTGGTCTTCTTGCTCACACTAGAGGCCACCTGGCCGCCGTGCTGTTCAATAAACTGTCTGGCCTCAGTTCGGGTAACGCCGGGCAGAGTGCCAGTAATGACAAAGGTTTGCCCTGTAAGAGGGCCCTCCTGCCCCTGATCCCCCAAATAGCGTAGATTGACACCGGCGGCTTTCAGTTTTTCAATCAGCCGCTGGTTCGCTGGGGCGGCAAAATAGTTGATAATGCTGGCGGCCATCTTGGTTCCCACATCGGGCACCTGCTGTAATTCTTCCGCCTTTGCCACCATAAGTTTTTCCAGAGTACCAAAGTGCTGGGCCAAACTCAGGGCTCCTTTAGCCCCCACATGGCGAATACCTAAGGCAAAGATGAGGCGTTCCAATGAGTTCTGCTTACTCTTAGCAATGGCTGCCACCAGTTTATCCGCTGTTTTCTGCCCCACCCGCTCTAGAGTCATTAGTTGTTCGGCCTTTAAATCGTAGAGGTCGGCCCCATCCTGCACCAGGCCTGCAGCCAACAGAGCCGAGACCATAGCCGGCCCCAGGCCTTCAATGTCCATAGCATCCCGGGAAGCAAAGTGTAGTAACCCCTCTCGGAGCACCGCCGGACAAGAACCATTGGGGCAGCGCCAAGCCACTTCCTGGGGCTCCCGCACCACCGATGTCCCACACTCGGGACAGGTGGTGGGCATCACATACACCCTTTCTTCTCCGGTGCGCAAGGAAGGTACCGGGGCTACCACTTCCGGGATAATATCGCCAGCCTTCTGTACAATTACCGTATCGCCAATACGGATATCTTTAGCAGCGATCAGGTCCGCATTATGCAACGAGGCCCGACTAACCACCGTACCGGCGATGGTGACCGGCTCCAACACCGCATTAGGGTTGAGGGTGCCGGTGCGCCCCACACTGATAATGATGTCTAAAAGCTTGGTCTGCACCTGTTCGGCTGGAAATTTATAGGCGATGGCCCAACGGGGGTTTCTCGCCGTGTAACCTAACCGCTCCTGTAGAGCGAAGTCATTGACCTTGATCACAATCCCATCGATTTCATAGGGCAGCTCATGGCGTTTATCATGCCAAGCCTGACAATACTCGATAACCGCCTCGATATCACTAAGCACTACCCGCTGTTGGTTGACGGGAAAGCCGATCTGCCTTAATAGGCGCAGAGTTTCCTCCTGAGTAGGCGGCAAGGGCCGCTCCTCGATGGCGGCTAAGCCGTAGAAGAAAATATCTAATCCCCGGCGGGCCGCCACCTTCGGGTCCAATTGCCGCAAGGAACCGGCGGCCGCATTGCGGGGGTTAGCGAATAGAGGTTGCCCCGCCTCCTGCCGCTCCTCATTGAGACGGGCAAAGGCGGCTTTGGACATATAGGCCTCCCCTCGAACCGTAAGGGTATAGGGTTCCTGTAAACGCAGGGGTACACCCGGCAAAGTACGCAAGTTGTTGGTGATGTCTTCACCCACGGTTCCATCCCCGCGGGTAGCACCGGTCACGAGTACACCGTCCGCATATTGGAGGGAGACGGCTAGACCATCGATCTTTAGCTCTAGCACATACTCCACTTCAGAATCTCCGGCAACGGCCCGCACCCGCTGGTCAAACTCCCGCAAATCGCCAGCGCTAAAGGCATTGGCTAGACTATACATGGGAATAGGATGGGTGACGCTGGCAAAACCGGTGGCCGGCTCCGCACCCACTCGCTGGGTAGGGGAGTCGGGCGTGATCAATTCGGGATATTTATCCTCGATATCTTGTAGCTCGCGCAGGAGGCGATCATATTCGGCATCGGAGATTTCCGGATCATCCAAAACGTAATAGCGGTAATTATGGTAATGTAAAATCTGGCGCAATTCAGCAGCCCGTTTGGCCACAGCTTCAGAAACCATGTGGGTAGTACACCTCCCGCTTAGATTACTTCTAAGGATGTGTATTGCAACGACAGGGTTTTCATCTGGTTACCCTTATCAAAAACCACCGTTACAAAAAGGTCGTTACCACTCTTGCGGGTAGAGACGACTGTACCCTCTCCAAAACTTTTGTGCCTTACCCTTTGTCCATCAGCAAAAGCCTTCTGGCCGTCTGCTACCTGGGGCTCGGGCTCGATCCTGATAGATAGGGGTTTAGTCGAGTGACTGACCGTCGATTGCGACGGACTTAAGGACCAGCCGCGGCTTTCTTTCACCTCATCGGGAATTTCGGTTAAGAAGCGGGAAGGCAAATTGTAACTATGGCGGCCCGAAAGCAGGCGTTGCCAAGCATGGGTCAAATAGAGCCTTTCTTGTGCTCGGGTGATGCCCACGTAACAGAGGCGCCGCTCTTCTTCTAATTCGTCCTCATCGGCTAGCGCCCGCGCATGGGGGAAAATGCCTTCTTCCATGCCAGTCAAGAAAACTATGGGAAACTCCAGCCCCTTAGCCGTGTGCAAGGTGAGCATGTGCACCGCCTCTCCCTCAGCCTGAGTATCCGCATCGGAAAGCAATTCAATACCGGCCAGGAAAACGTCTAAGCCGGCCTCGGGCTCCCGCATACAAAAGTCTTGGGCCACAGAAACAAATTCCTGTAAGTTCTCTAACCGGGCTAAGGATTCGGGATCGGGTCCATCGGCTTCTAAGGTCGCCCGGTAGCCGGTCTGGTCTAATAAGGTCTCCACCAGCTCGGCCACGCTTAAGAAATCGGCCATGCGCCGCCAGTCGGCCAACTGTTGGACAAAGGCCTGCACCTTGCTAGCGGCCGCCTTCCCTATGCTGCTAATTTTATCCACCTGCTCGGCTGCCATTAGTAGGGGCATCTCATGCTCCTCCGCATAATCGCTGAGCCGCTTTATAGTAGTAGCACCAATCCCTCGACGGGGTACATTGACTATGCGTTCAAAGCTGACACTGTCGGCCGGGTTCACCAGCAAACGCAAATAGGCGATGATATCCTTAATCTCGCGGCGCTTGTAGAACTCGACCCCTTTATAAATGGTATAGGGAATGTCCCGCCGCAGGAATACTTCTTCCAGGGCGCGGGACTGGGCATTGGTGCGATACAGTATGGCGATATCATCATAACTTCTGCCTTGGCTATGCAAAAACTCTATCTCGTTGGCGATCTGGCTAGCCTCATCGCGCTCATCATTGGCTGTAAGTACCTGCACCGGGTCGCCCGCCGGGTTAGCTGTCCACAAACGTTTCGGTTTACGCCCCACATTATTGGCCACCACCGCATTGGCCGCATCCAAAATATTCTGGGTGGAACGGTAGTTTTGTTCTAGTTTAATAACTGTTGCATCGGGAAAATCCTCTTCGAAGTCCAGGATATTGCGCAAATTGGCTCCCCTGAAGGCATAAATGGACTGGTCGTCGTCGCCCACCACCATCAGATTGCGATGTTTAGCAGCCAAAATTCTTACCAACTCATACTGGGCCCGGTTAGTATCTTGGTACTCGTCCACCAATATATGCTTAAACTGCTCCTGGTAGCCTTCGCGCACGTCAGCGTGATTTTTTAAGAGCTCCACCGCTAAATAGAGCAGGTCGTCAAAATCAACCGCATTATTGATGAGCAATTTACGTTGATACAATCTATACACGGAGGCTACCGTTTCTTCCACAAAGTCTTGGGCATAACGAGCATACTCTTCCGGCGATTCCAAGTTATTCTTAGCTCTACTAATAAGCCCGTGCACCATGCTAGGCTTAAATCGATTGTTGGCAATATTTAACTCCTGCAAGCACTGTTTAATCAAGGCCGTTTGCTCATTGGTATCATAGATGACAAAGTTCTTTCCTAGCCCTAACCTTTCGCCGTCCCGGCGCAACATACGTACACAGGCGGCATGAAAGGTGCCCACCCACATGCCGCGGGCATGAGGAACCAACTCTTCTAGCCGCTGTTGCATTTCCTGGGCCGCCTTGTTGGTGAAGGTTATGGCTAAAATCTGGTGCGGGCGCACACCACAATGGTCTATCAAATAGGCTATCCGATAGGTTAGTACACGGGTCTTGCCACTACCGGCACCCGCTAAAATGAGTAGCGGTCCCGAAGGATGGGTTACCGCCTGCCGTTGAATTGGATTAAGTTTATCTAATAACTGCATCAAGGGCCTCCTTACTACTTCTATGACCTTAACGATACCATCTTCTTCTTTGCCGATTATAAATCCTGCTCAGCGAACATATTTTCGTGCAAAAAGGACTGTCGCAAACTATCTTTGACGACAGTCCCCTTCGATTCGCAGAATTCTTTACCGCACTCGCATCACGCGCAAAATATGGTGGCGCAGAGCATATAACAAACTGGTCATCACCACTATCGTAGCCGCCGCATTGGCAACTCGCACAGGTAAAAGCACGGCAGCTGCTTTACCAGTGATTATTGTCAACCAATAGGTATTGAGCACGACGGAAGTGATCACCTCAGAAACGGCGATAGCCCCTAGTAACTGCCAGTAGGAGCTGCGCCAGCGATTGCGTCCCAGCAACAAGGGGACTATGGCTCCCGCCAAACCCGAGCTGAGAGTAAATCCGGGGAAGTAGGCGCCGATAGGAAACAGGTTAGCACCGATAAAATCGCCTAGGGCGCCCGCAATAAAACCCCAGCCCGGGCCATAAGCTATGCCGACCACCAAAATTGGCAACCAGCCCAGACCAATACTAATAATGGGAGTGTTAATACTTAAAAAACGACGGGCCACAATAGAAATAGCTAGGAGTAGAGCGGTGGTTACTAATCGACTAAGACGACTCTGTTGCATTTTACACCTCTGACTTTCTATTGTTGAGCTAAGACCTCTGCTACTAGACTCACCAAATCGTTGAGGTCAAAGGGCTTATGGAGCTTTCCTTGCACACCTAGTTTCTCCACTTTAGCCCAGTTTGCATCATCCATATCGGCTGTTACCATAATCACGGGCAAAGTAGGATGCTGAGCCCGTAACTTTAACAAAGTCTCCGGTCCCGACAGCCCTGGCATTCTCATGTCTAATAACACCAGGTCGGGTTGGGTTTCTGCCACAAAAATTAGGGCCTCTTCGCCACTACCAACGGTGGCCACCCGATAGCCGAACTGGATAAGCACTTCTTCAAATAATAGCCGCATCCCCTTCTGATCGTCAACCACTAGAATTAGTCTGCCCTGCGCCATTTACTTCACCTTCTCCTATCCTCTTCTTTCATTCGTTTCTCCACCCTACAGCTTAGGCCCTGCCAAATTGGACCTATCATAATATCTACTTTAGGGTTATAATTATTATAAATATAACGCATAAACCTACGTTGGAGGGAAAGAAATGCAAACTGTTGATAACCGGGGCTTAGCTTGTCCTGAGCCAGTTATTCGTACCAAGAAGGCCCTCGATAACATGACCAGTGGCACTTTGGTTTCCATTGTAGACAATGAAATTGCAAAGGAAAACGTACTGCGGCTAGCCAATAGCATGGGCTTGGCCACAAGCGTTACAGAGGAAGAAGGGCTTTTTCACATCCAGATCACTAAGGATGGGGATGCTACCAGCGAGCCTGCCACTCTAGAGCTGGTAAACTGCTCTCTACCGACTGCCAAGCATACCACGCTGCTGGTAAAGAGCGACCTTTTCGGCGAGGGCGACCCGGCCTTGGGCCAGGTACTGATGAAAAGCTTTTTCCATGCCCTCAATGAAAGTTCGGTGCTACCGCGGGAAATTTTCTTCGTCAATGCGGGGGTGCGCCTCACCTGCGAAGGTTCGGCCGTATTATCCAAACTGCAAGAGCTAGAAGAAAAGGGCGTACAAATCTTTAGCTGCGGTACCTGCCTCGACTTTTATCACTTAAATGAAAAGCTGGCCATCGGTGCTGTGACCAACATGTTCACTATTGTAGAAGCTTTAACCCAGGCCGATAACGCAATTACAATTTAGAAGCGGACTAGGGCGTATCACACCACGTGGTACGCCCTAACTGCTGTTCAAACTGCTAGCGAACCAGCGGCCACTTACCGGTAAAAACCTCCTTGGCTGGCCCGGTCATATAGAGGCGCTTCCGATCTTGCCAATAAATTTGCAAGGTGCCACCGGGTAACTCCACGTCAACCTGTTCATCTGTTAGACCATTGAGCACACCAGCCACCACTACGGCGCAAGCACCGGTACCACAAGCCAGGGTAACGCCCACCCCCCGCTCCCACACTCGCACCATGACACGGCGCGAGTTGATAACCTGTACAAAATCCACATTAGCTCCGCGGGGGAAGATAGGGTGCTGCTCCAGGCTAGCTCCTACCCGGGCTACGTCTACCTTGTTCACATCGGGCACGAAAACTACAGCGTGAGGCACACCTACAGCCACCCCTGTAACAACATAACGTTCACCTAGTACTTCTATGGGCACTTCCACAGGCGAATCGGTAAGGGTAAGCATAGGAATACGGGTGGGCTCCAGAATGGGTAACCCCATGTCTACCTTAACCAGCTTTACTTGCTGATCGCTAATCTCTAAGTGAACCTGCTTGATTCCATCTAGAGTTTCTACCTTTAGATCGGGGCGCTGGCAATAGCCGTGTTCATATACATATTGGCTTACACAACGTAAAGCGTTACCACACATCTCGGCTACCGAGCCATCGGCGTTATAAATATGCATGCGTAAATCGGCAACCTCGGAGGGTAAGAGGAAGACTAAGCCATCGCCCCCTACCCCCCAGCG
Source organism: Bacillota bacterium (assembly GCA_012727835.1). The sequence continues at coordinate 1,250 of JAAYGE010000145.1, read as the reverse complement.
GCGCTGGCAGATTTGCCGGGCCAAAGCGGAGAGATCGCCGTCTGGCAAGTCTTGCCAGGCTTCCACCACAATGAAATCATTCCCTAAACCGTGCATTTTGGTAAACCGCATCGTCTTTTCTCCTGTAATCTCGGGGGACACTTGCAGACAAAAGTGGTATTAGGCCTGTCACAAAAGCAGTTACTAGAGCGCAGGGTGCTTTAAGACCTATTAGGACAGCCCCCGTCTTATAGCTAAAGCTCTGTGGCCTATATCCCGGCGGTAATGGGCACCAGGGATTTCGATCTTAGCCACCCCTTCATAGGCCTGCTGCAGTGCCTGTTCTAAATCGGTACCGAGGGCCGTAACCGCCAAAATGCGACCGCCACTGGAAACCAGGCGCCCTTCCTCTTCTTTAGTGCCCGCCTGAAAGATTAGACAACCCACCTGTTCAGCCTGCTCGAGCCCTCTGATAGGCAGCCCCTTGGGGTAGGGGCCGGGATAGCCGGGAGCGGCCATAATTACGCTGGCACAGGCCTGCTGCTTCACTAGGAGCTCCTGTTGCTTCAACGGTTTAACTCCGGGCATTGGCTTGACAGCACAGGCGGCCAATAGCTCCAGCACATCATTCTCCAGGCGGGGTAATACCACCTGGGATTCCGGGTCACCAAAACGAACGTTGTACTCGATGACTTTCGGCCCTTGCTCCGTCAACATCAGGCCCATATAGAGCACACCACTATAGTAAATACCCTCGGCTTGGAGGCCGCGCAAAGTTGGCTCTAAGATAGACCGAATTACCTCGGCCTCTATCGGGGGTGTAAAGGCAGGCACCGGTGAATAGACCCCCATGCCACCCGTGTTAGGCCCCCGATCGCCGTCGAAAACCTGTTTATGATCCTGAGCCGCCGGCAACACCAGATAGTCCTGGCCATTGACCAGGGCTAACACGGTAACCTCTTGCCCTTGTAAGAACTCTTCAATAACTACCTGACTACCGGCCGTACCGAAACTCTGCTCCACCAACATAGAACGGAGGGTATCCTCCGCTTCTGCCCGGTCATGAACAATTACGGCCCCTTTGCCGGCAGCTAAGCCGGAAGCTTTAATCACCAGAGGGAAGGAGCAGGTCCTAATGTAGTTTAAGGCCTCCTGATACTCCTGAAAAACCCGGTAAGCGGCCGTAGGAATGTGATATTTCGCCATAAATTGCTTGGCCCAGGCCTTGCTACTTTCCAATTGGGCCGCCGCTTGGCCGGGTCCGAAGGCGG
>JAAYGE010000144.1 GCA_012727835.1 Bacillota bacterium | reverse complement strand
GCCCCTAGTAGCCAACGTGGATCAAGTTTTGGTGATGGCTGCTGCTAACAAACCTGCTCCCAACTTGGTTCTAATTGATCGGCTGCTGGTGATGGCGGAGCACTCGGGCTTACGCGCCATCGTGGGTATCAATAAGGCGGACTTGGATGGGGAGGGTAGGGGTAAAGAGCTACGGGAACTCTATCAAAGTATCGGTTACCCCAGCTTCCTATTTAGCTTGCATACCCAGGAGGGGTTAGCCGATTTAAAAGGCTATTTATCTGATCATGTGACGGTGATGGCCGGCCAGTCGGGAGTGGGGAAGTCTAGCTTGCTCAACACTCTGGCCTCCGAACAGGTGGCAGAAACGGGTGCCGTAAGCCAGCGAGGTGGTGTGGGGCGCCACACTACCAAGCATGTGGAGCTATTACCGCTACCAGCGCCGATTAACGGCTTTTTGGTGGACACGCCCGGCTTTAGCCGCGTGCAGCTACCTGCCGATTTGCCGGCGGCGGAATTGAGCTGGTGTTTCCCGGAAATGCGCCAGTATAGGGATTGTCGCTTTGGTGGCAGTTGTGTTCATTTAGAGGAACCGGACTGCGGCATTAAGGCGGCTGTAGAGGCAGGCCTTATTGCCCAGTCCCGTTATGATAGTTATCAGCTAAATTATGGGGAATTGTGGGAAAGGGAAAGGCGGTATTGATCATGCTAGAAATTGCTCCCTCTTTGCTAGCAGCCGATTGGCTCAATTTGCAGGGTTCTATCGCTTTGGCGGAGGATGCCGGTGCCGACTGGCTGCACGTGGACGTGATGGATGGTCATTTTGTACCTAATCTTTCTATGGGCCCCGATGTGGCCCGAGCCGTAGCGCAGGCCAGTCGCCTGCCGGTGGAGGTACACCTGATGGTGGAAGAACCGGAGCGGCACTTGGATAGTTTCTTAGCTGCCAAACCGCGGGCTATCAGCGTCCACGCGGAAAGCAGTTATCATTTACATCTGCTGGTGCAACGTATCCGGGCGGGCGGTTGTCAAGCCGGCATTGCCCTCAATCCGGCCACTCCCTGGGAAAGCATATTGCCCCTTATTAGCGACCTGGATTATATATTAATTATGACTGTTAACCCGGGTTTTGGTGGACAGCCCTTTATCAGCAGTATGTTGCCTAAAATAGCCGCCTTGCGCCAGTATTTAGACGCGCCCCGATTAGATTTGCCTATTTGGGTAGATGGTGGCGTTAATTTAGACAATGTATCTGAGCTGCGGGCGGCAGGTGCAAACGTTTTAGTCACCGGTTCGGCCTTTTTTAAGGCTACCGATCAAACAGAATTTGTACGCCGCATGAAGGAAGCCCCATAAAACTTTATTGAATCTAGTCATTAGGACAAAGCCCCCTACCGTATAATGGATTGAGGGGGGTGGCTAGGCTGCGCCGACCTCTTAGGCCTAGGCGCCGACACCAAAATGATAGCCGACTAATTGTTGGTGGACTGTTAGTAGTGGGCGGTATGTTTATTTTACTGAAAACGCTACCCCCCTGGGCTCTATGGGGGACGGTAGCGCTGCTTTGTATTGCCTGTGGTTTGTTGCTGGTGTTTAGTGCGGCCTATTGACATCATGAAAGAGGGGGGGCTGGGCGATTGCGATTTTATGTAATTAGGGTTCCCCGGCTGCTACGAGGCATTATTCGACTCTTTATTCGTAACAAATAAAGCTATACAAACAGCAAAAGCACTGGTTTTCCAGTGCTTTTAGCCTATAATCCTATATGGCACGCGTGACTTTGCCTGAGCGGATGCAGGTTGTGCACACGTTTTTACGGACAGTGGCACCATTTACATTAACGCGGATGCGTTGGATATTGGGCAACCAAACCCTCTTGACCCGATTATCCGATCTACTAATTCTATGACCAACCGAGCGGGACTTCCCGCAAATATCGCACCTCGAACTCATGAGCGCACCTCCTTTTTACCCTGACATTGTACCATGCATGGCGAATACTGACAAGCGGTAGCCACCTAACCGGTGGGTTCTTCATCCTTTGGCTAGTATGCTATAATAGAGAGACTCATAAGCCTATGGGCTACCTAGTTTGCAAATGTACTCATGCCAATAAGCATAGGGGGGGTATAGATGAGCCAGGTCGTTGTTAATGAACACGGGAAGATCATAGTCTCCGATGAGGCCATTGCGACCATAGCCGGTGCGGCAGCGCTGGAAAGCTATGGCCTAGTAGGAATGTGCTCCCGTAGCCGACTGAAGGATAACTTTGTGGAGTTGCTGGGTAAGGAAAACCTTTCGCGAGGCATCGAAATAAAGCTCAACGGCGATAAAATCGTCATCGATTTATATATCATCGTCAGTTGGGGTACCAAAATATCTGAAGTAGCGCAAAATGTAATGGATACCGTAAAATATGCGGTGGAAAACCAGGTGGGCTTGCAGGTTGATAAGGTTAACGTCAACGTGCAAGGAGTGCGCGTCACTCAGGTCAAGTAGGGAGGTCTTGAGGCCTATGCAAGTTATACAGGCTGAGTTGTTCAAGCAGATGCTCCTCATGGGCGCGCATAATCTGGAGAGAAATCGAGCCTCAGTAGACGCGCTAAACGTTTTTCCAGTACCCGATGGTGACACGGGTACCAATATGAACCTTACCCTGCAGGCGGTTGTTAAGGCGGTAAGCCAAGTAGATGAGCCCCATGTGGGCAAATTAGCAGCTGCCAGTGCCACCGGATCGTTGATGGGGGCCCGAGGCAACTCGGGGGTTATATTATCGCAGCTTTTCCGGGGCTTTGGGCGTCATCTGCAGGAAATGCCCGAGATCACAGCTTTAGACTTGGCCCAGGCTCTCGTTGTCGGCACCGAGACCGTTTATAAGGCGGTGCGCAAGCCGGTGGAGGGCACCATGTTAACCGTGATGAGGGAAGCCTCCCAGGTGGCTGTCCAGGTGGCCAAAAGACAAAACGAATTGTTGCCAACTTTAAGGGCGCTGGTGGAGCAAGCCGAGTCTACTCTGGCAAAGACACCGGAAATGCTCCCGGTGTTAAAACAAGCCGGGGTAGTTGATGCCGGTGGACAAGGACTGCTTTGCGTTTTTAAGGGCTGGCTGGCTGCTGCCTCGGGCGAGGTAATTGAGGATGCCAGTGTCGGTCCCGAAGCCGATTCAGCTAGGGTGACCGAGCCTACTTTCGTGAGTGAGGAAGAGATTGAATTTGGCTATTGCACCGAGTTTCTGATTCTTTCTCCCCGGGTCAGTGAGGATAAACTGCATCAGGAACTGGAGCCCTTAGGCGATTCTTTGTTAGTAGTTGGCGACGCCAATCTGCTAAAGGTGCATGTCCATACCAATAATCCGGGGCGAGCCCTAGAAATTGGTTTAGCCTATGGTGAGCTGAGCGGCATTAAGATAGACAATATGCGAGAGCAGCATACGGAGCTGCATTTTCCCACAGATGCCGGTCCGGCGGAGCCTGTTAAACCGGTAGGGGTAATAGCGGTAGCGGTGGGCGATGGGTTGGCTGAAATTTTCACCAGCCTAGGAGTAGACGCCATTGTCACCGGTGGACAGACCATGAACCCCAGCACCGAGGATTTAGCAAAGGCCGCCAACAGGGTGCCGGCGGAGCAGATTATCATACTGCCGAATAACAAGAACATCGTCATGGCCGCCGAGCAGGTGGCGGAAGTGGTCGATAAGCCCATCCATGTGGTTCCCACTCGTAGCATACCGCAGGGCTTGAGTGCTCTGATGGCTTATAACGATGAGCCGGCGGATATGGCTGCTATGGTGGCTAATATGACCCGTAATATGCGGCAGGTAAAAAGCGGCCAAGTGACCGTTGCGGTGCGCGACCATAATGGCAGTGCGGGTATGATCAAAGAGGGCGACTTTATTGGTATCCTAGAAGGCGATATCGTCGTCTTTGGCGATACCTTAGAGCAGGTCACCTATGAGCTGGTTGCCGCCATGGTTGACGAAGAGGCGGGACTACTAAGTCTGTTTTTTGGGGAAGATGTGACCGAGGAGGTTGCACAAGCGCTTGCCGACCGTATGGCCGAGGCTTTCCCCGATTTGGAATTGGAACTAAGGTCAGGTGGGCAACCGATTTATCACTTTATTGTAGCTGTTGAATAGTCGTGGCCGTAAGAGGAGGGCGTGGAGCAATACGTGGAGTAAACGTGTTGCCCACGCCCTATTGTATAAAAAAAGCTGGTGGCTAGGCCACCAGTTGGGAGAGGAGAAACCGGAGGAAGAGCTTATGGGGAAATGTTGTTGCTTCCACCCCTATTATGGCTTTCTAAAACCGCATCTATACACCAGAGGGCAAAAATTTTGGCAGATTTGTGCTTAGAGGTGTACAATGGGTGGTGGTGATAGCTATGAGAGTAATTGCCGGTAAAGCCAAAGGGCGCAAGCTAATAGCTCCGAAGGGCTTTAGTGTTCGTCCTACCAGTGACAAAGTCAAGGGTGCCGTATTCAATATGTTAGCTCAGTACGGCCCCCTAGATAGTTTTTTGGATTTGTTTGCGGGCAGTGGGGCCATGGGAATAGAGGCCTGGAGCCGGGGGGCTACCCGGGTTGTCTTTGTGGAGAAAGACCGAGCTGCCCAGCGCGCATTACAGAACAACCTACAGGCTGTGGGGCTCACCGATGCGACTGTCCTGCATGTAGATTGGCAGGCAGCTCTGCGGCGGCTGGCTGGTGAAACCTTTACCGTCATCTATGCCGACCCACCATTTTTGGCTGGTTTGTACCCCTTGATACTAGAGGCGGTCTGGGAACATAGGGCACTGGGCCCGCAGGGAATCCTCTGCCTTGAGCATCCCCAACGTCTGGAACTGGTCTACGGCGATGAATGGAACCTGCTCAAGACCAGGCGGTACGGTGAAACGGCAGTAACATTCTTAGTACCTAGCGTCAGCGGACCTAAAGGAGGAGAAGAACGTGACTAAAGCGGTTTATCCGGGGAGTTTTGATCCAATTACATACGGCCATTTGGACATAATTGAACGGGCAGCCGCTGTATTTGATGAAGTGAATGTGGCTGTAGTTGTAAACCCAAACAAAAACCCGCTCTTTTCTTTAGACGAGCGGGTGGAGTTAATTCGGATATGTACTAAGCATTTACCCAATGTAACTGTTACTCAATTTCAGGGCTTGTTAGTGAAATATGTAGCGAAGCAAGGAGCCAATGTGATAATCAAAGGTCTACGGGCTATATCCGATTTCGAATATGAGTTTCAAATGGCTCTCATGAATAGAAAACAGAGCCCAGATGTTGAAACCCTGTTTATGATGACCAGTAGTAAATACTCCTATCTCAGCTCTAGCCTGGCTAAGGAAGTCTTAAGATTAGGAGGTTGTGTACGCGACTTGGTGCCGCCAATTGTGGAAGAGCGGATGCGTAGTGCTCTAGGAGCGACGGCGGAAGATGGCGAAGCGTAGACTGGTTAAAGTATGGTATGCCATGGAGATGGCAAGAATTGTTCCTAATAGAAGGCCGCCGCGCAGACTGACGTAAGTCATCCGTTGCCACCAGACGGCCATGGTGGCCCTGGTCTGGGTTTGCAGGAAGACAGGCAAAGTAGTTACTGCTGCCGTTGGCGACATATGGTTCCATAAGAGCCAGGTAACTGCCCCGGCTACAACGGCCTGTAACACCCGTGCCAGCAGGTAAGGCCCTATGCGGATATCGGTGTCATTAATGATGGCTGCTACTTGCGCGTGCACCGAAAAACCGCTCCAGGCGATGATAGCACTGATTAGAATTACTTGCTCCATGATAGGAGCAAGAGCTTGGCTGGCCACATTGCACCCGATGGTAATTTCAAAGACACCACTGACAAAGGCTTCGCCCAGTGCCGATGATAAGCCGAAGAGAGCCAGTATCCAATCCACACCATTAGCAATGAGCGATACTAGGCCGGTAACGGTAGCCATACGCATGATGACAGAGAAGAGAATTATGAAGCCCCCAATCATGAGCAGGGAATTGACCGAGTTCTTGACCGCATCGCCTAATAGTTGACCAAGGGGACGGCCATCCCGCCGGCGAGCCCGGTAGAGTTCCCTCAGTGCCCTCACGACTATATTGCCACGGGGCTCACCAATCTGTGGGCTCTGCGCTTCATGCCGTTTATAAAAACGCATGCACAGCCCGACCACTACACTGGAAATATAATGGGCGGCAGCAATGATAGCCCCCAGCTTAACGTTGCCGAGCATGGCTACGGCCACCGCTCCTACCATGAATAGGGGGTCAGCCGTGTTACAGAAAGCTAGGAGTCGCTCTGCCTCCACTCGATTGCACAGGTTCTCTTGGCGTAAGCGACGGGTGAGGATTGCTCCGATGGGATAGCCAGAGGCTAAACCCATAGCCATGACGAAAGAGCCAGCGCCGGGCACGTTAAATAGGGGCCGCATAAGAGGTTCTAGGAAAACGCCCATGAAGTTAACAACTCCGAACCCCATCAAGAGTTCACAACCGATGAAAAAAGGCAATAGGGCAGGGAAGACGATCTCCCACCATACTCGCAGCCCTTCCATGGCTGAGTCAAAGGCAGCGTCGGGTGCCCTTACCATGCTAAGTGCTAGGGCGACGCCGGCCGCTGCCAAGAAGAAGGTTCCGAAATAGCGGCGAAATAGGTTGTGGCGCGCGACAAGAACCCACCCAATACACAGAGCTAGTAGTATTGCTATTATCAACTGCATCTGGCCAACCTCCTCGTATGCAATAAGCACCAATTCACTTATTTATATGAGGACTAGCCAGAACTATGACAAGCCTAGCAAGTTATGACCGGATGGGTATAATCTAAGCCGCTTCGGCTGTTCTTTTCCCAGGCTAACGTATAGATGTCGGTAGCCCGGATATCCATCTGCAGACATTCGCATAAGCGCGGTTCAGTTGATGGGGCGGTGCGGGCCGCGTAAATGACTGGCAATTGGCTTTCTCTTAACAAGCGGCGGGCCTCACAGGACCCGGTATTGAGGGCCAATACGCGCAGGTAGGGCGGTGCTAGTTCCAGGTTTATTCTAGCTAACCGATCCCGGTTAAGCCCCAGCAAAATGTAAGTAGCTACCCGTTGCAGACGGGTAAGGGGGAAGCGGCGTGTTTTGGTCATGCGCAGCAGCTCCTCCCAGTGGTTGGTTTGGCGAGCCGCTAGCCAGAGGCGGTCCCCTAAGCCCTCGCCCGATTCGGGCCAAGTATCCATGTCGGCCCTAGTTTGATTGCGAAGCTGGTAGAATAGCAGGGGAGCGAAATGCTTCCAAGTGACCGGTCCTTGCCCCCTTTGGATCTGCTGGGCTAGAATGGACTGGGCGGCGGAGGGCATACCCTCCAAGGGGTGGCCTTTTAACACCTGTTGTCTAATGGCAGTGGCCGATGGTAATGGTGCCGCCGTATCCAGGCTATGGTATGATCCCACTCGTTTGATGGTATGGGCTTGCATAGATAGGTGATATTGTTTCATAGCCAGTAAGTACATAATGCCTAGAGTATTGTTTGGTTGTTTGAACACTTCTGGGTTAATATTAGGTAGAGACTCAGCCAGGGCATGCCCCTG
>JAAYGE010000143.1 GCA_012727835.1 Bacillota bacterium | reverse complement strand
CCTTCGGCTATCTGTTCAGCGCCGGGGTTTATCGACAAGCTAAGGAGGAAGGGGCTGCCTTCCGTAGTAAGTATGCGGCCCTATTGCAAGATACCGGTCGTATGCGGGTGGAAGACTTGGCCATGCGGCACCTGGGTGTGGATATCTCCAAACCCGAGTTCTGGCAAGGGGCCATCGATTTTGTCACCGCCGATCTGGAGGAGTTCTTGCGCCTGACTGCCAAATAATAAACGGGGCTGTTCGCAAAACTGGTTTCCTTTGCGAACAGCCCTGCTGTATTCAATTTGAAATCCGCAATGCGACAGCCCTAAGCATAAAACTCCAGCTTACTGTAGGCCTTTTAGAACAGCTAGGGCGCCTTGCACGAGGGCGGTAACACCATAGACGAAAGCCTCTTCATCGGGGTTGAAGCCGCCGTTATGGGCCGGCACCGGCTTTTCTACTCCCTCGGGCGTGCAGCCGATACGCAGGAAGGTGGCTGGTACCCGTTGGGCCAAGAAGGAGAAGTCTTCGCCTCCCATTCGAGGTTCAAAAATATTGACCAGGTTCTCTGGAGCAAAATGTTCACTCAACCCATCCACCACCAGCCGGGTGATATGCTCATCGCAGATGACAGAAGGATAGCCTTTAACATACTCAAAGGTATAACTGCAGCCGGCCGATTCGCAAACGCCTTTAATCGTTTGCTCCAGTAGGTGGGGGATGGCTTCTGTAACCATCGGATTATGGGTGCGGCAGGTACCCTCCATGGTTACCGTTTCGGCGATAACGTTATAGCGGTCTCCGCCCTTAATGGTGCCTATGGTTATTACTGCCGATTCCAGGGCTCGGATTTTGCGGCTTACTATCGTTTGCACCGCCATGATCACCTGGGCGGCGGTAACGATGGCATCGATGCCCGACTCGGGAGCAGAACCGTGGGCTGCTTTACCGCTTACGGTGATGTAAAAGCGGTCCGATGAGGCCGACATGGGCCCGATCCGATAACCAATAGTGCCCGTGTTAAAACTGGTATCCAAATGCAAACCGATGGCCGCATCTATGGGCGGTGATTCTAGTATGCCATCGGTAATCATGGCCTGCATGCCGCCCGTAGGATTGCATTCCTCCGCCGGCTGGAAAAGTAGCTTAACGGTGCCCGGCAGCTCCGAACGTAGCTGCCACAGGACTGCGGCGGCACCCAGCAACATAGCCGTATGGGCATCATGGCCGCAAGCGTGACAGACCCCATCTACCTTAGAGGCGAAGGGAAGTCCCGTGGTTTCTTGAATGGGCAAGGCGTCCATGTCGGCCCGCAATGCGACGCAGGGCCCCGGCTTCTGCCCTTCGATTAAACCTACTACTCCGGTATTGGCTACGGGGGCCCGAAAGGGGATACCGATACGAGTTAACTCTCGCTGGATCAGTTGGGATGTTTTAAACTCCTGCATGCCCAGCTCCGGGTATTGATGGATTTGCCGTCGCAGTTCCTTAACTAAAGGCGCCACTGCTGCTGCTAAATGCTGGATACGCTCCTTCATGCTACGACCTCCTACTCCTGATTAATTGCCAAGCTACTTAATACTACTTCGCTAGAATGTCAGTTATCCCTAGCAGGTTTATGGCAAATAGGGAGCAAATACTCGGTCGTTGTCCATTATCCAATTGGCATACTGGACTTCCAGCAAAGCCCGGTTATAATTGTCCCAGCATTCTTCTAAGGGCACCGGTAAGCCGGTGTCCAAATCATAGGCTTTAGCATGCTGGAAGAGGCCATTGGGAGCCATTTCAAAATAGGTAGAGCCGGCCACGAAGGAGCCCTGCGGCACATAGGCAGGTAAGGCGACGAAACCTTCGTCGGCATTGATATTTAATAGATCCTGCCCAAAATGGACTACCGAGGGGTGCTTTTCAATCCCCAGCAAATTGAGAATAGTAGGCATGATATCAATTTCGCCACCAGCAGTATGCAAGGTCTTAGCCTCACCTAGGCCGGGAATGTGAATGAAGAGGGGCACATTGAGCATATCTTCATAACCATATTCACGGCCCAAATAGTCGCTTACCAGTTTTTCATGCTCCGGAGTTTGCTTATGGAGCCCATAATGGTCACCATATATCACAATGAGAGAGTTTTCATATAGCCCCTTCTCTTGCAGGTAGGTGAAGAACTCGCTTAGTGCATGGTCGGTATAATGGATCGAATGGAAATAATGGGCAAAAATCCGCTCTGAGCGATTCTCTGAGTTGCTATATTCACTGGTATCGAAGGAGGACGTCTTATATTTATGCGGAATGAAAAAAGGCTGATGGTTAGTTAGCGTAACCATAAAAGCAAAAAAGGGTTGCTCCGCCTCGGTCAAAATTTCCGATGCTTGCCGGAAAAAGGAGCGATCGCCCACGCCCCAGCCAATCAGCTCATCCTGTTCGAAATCATATTGGCTATAGAAACGAGAAAAACCGAGGGTAGGATACATGTTAATCCGGTTCCAAAAATCGGCTTTAAAACCATGGAAAGCCCAAGCCGTATAACCCGCGTCGGTAAGAGCTCGGGGCAAGGCGTAGAGGTTCTTATCCACATGCTCCTGATAGGCTATCTGCCCGGTTTTCACGTAGGTGGAGTTTAAGGTGCTAAATTCAGCATCGGCTGTCCGTGCCGTGCCGGCCGTTTGAAAGAAACGATCAAAGTAGAAGGTGTCCTTTTCAATCAACCGATTCAAAAAGGGTGTCAGTTCCTGTCCGTCGATGGTGCGATTGATGACGTAATTATTAAAGGATTCCAACTGTATGAGGATTAAATTTCGCCCTTCGGCGATACCAAAGTAATCGCGGCCCTTATTGGCATAGGCCTGTTGTTTTTCTTTATAAAGCTGCTCAAACTGGGGCTTGTACTGCCCGTTCTTGCTTTGGTTAAGCAAAAAGTCACTAATATGATAGGATAGGGCGCCAAAGCTGCTGACAGCCATCGTTTGGTTATATTGCATAGCCTGTAGGGAGGAGCCTACGGTGACGCAGGCTAACACTACCAAGCAATTGGCTGCCAAAAACTTGTTGATTCTTATTTGGAGGCGGCTCCTTATTGACTTCAGAACCAGGAAAATGATGGGCAGATCAAATAAAAGCAGCCAGTCCTTAAGAAAAATAGTGTTCTTAATATCATCGGTTACCGCCCCCAGCTGGTGGGCCATCCCCAGCGCTTTTACTGGCACAGGAATACCGAAGTTGCGGAAATAGACGGTGTCGGCAAGCAAGATGGCCGATACTAATAAATTTATGACCACGCCGACGGCAAACCGTCTTTTGGCCTTTACAAAAAGCACTGGTAAATATATAACCCCTAAAAGACTCACACTGGCTAAGGCCCAAGTAAGAGTGAGGGGTAGTTGCATTTGTTGATGTACATAACTGCATTTAAATAGTCCTAGCAAAGTGAATATGCCATATATACCAAAGCGATTGATCTTATGCATCCTGTCCTCCTGTAAACGCGTATGCCATGGAAAGCAAGATAGATTATCTTATTTGTACCTTAACTATTAATATATAGCAAGGCAATTGGTCATGGCATAAAAACCTAACGGGAAGAGGTGGAGGCCATCTCTTCCCGTATTTTGGTTTAGCCCATGTCTCCAACTACCTGGGTAGTAACGGTTGGGAGTGCTTTTGTCAAGCGAGTAAACATGGCGAGTTCAATGGCTAAGGGTAGCCCATCCACGGTAGCTGCGCTCTGGCCACTTATACCATCGATAGCTCCTGCTGCTACAATCTGCTCTAAAATATTAACTAGCAATTTTTGGTCTATAGAAACTTGGCTCCCTTTGAGCCAAGCTACTAGGGAGGCCAATGCGTATCCTCCCCAGTTGCTCACACCACCGGCTATCAAATATTGGGCCGGGGTAATACAAGCTATTTGTTTAGCGGGCCCCAGTAGCTGCCGTACCTCACCTAGACGGGCTCCGAAACCCAGCTCATTGCCTCCGTCACCGACTGCAATAGTAGCGCTGTCCCAGTCGTCGGCGGCGGT
>JAAYGE010000142.1 GCA_012727835.1 Bacillota bacterium | reverse complement strand
GAGAGCCCCAGTTCCAGGTTGCAGCTGGCCAGTTGCTGCCGTTCATGTTCAGTCAATAAGCCGTCTTCCACCGTTCGGGCCGGGAGTACGCCCTCGCTTACCCCCAGCACCAGAGCCGCCTTGACCTCCGGGTTGCGGGAGCGCCCCAGACTGGTGATGATCACCTGGTCCAGCTCCGGTGGAATCAGGCCCAACTCAATGGCTTCCAAGCCACTGTCCACAATGCGGGCGTATTCGGCCAGCGGCAGCTCTTCCTGTCCTACGCCGGCCACCAGCTCGTCCAGTAACCCCACCAGGGCTGACCATACTAGGGTATGGAGACTGGCGGCTTCCAGTTCACCCTCATTGGCCGCCTTTTCGGCCCAGGCCAACAGTTGGCTTTCCACCTGCAAGCCGTCTAAGAAATTATAGAGCGCCACCGTATAGTCGCGGGCGGTGGTTCCCTCCTTCAATGCCTGGGCCAATTGCCCCAGGTGGGTAGCCACCATCCGCCGGGCTGTGTTAATTGCCTCACCAGCCCCACTGTCGGTCATATCCTGCGGGGGTATCCAGTCTTTATTGTCGAGCCAGCTACTGCTGCCCCGAATACCCATGGCCAGCACATAGTTTTCCAACAGGTCGATGGCATCCCGCTGGCAGGGGAAGAGATCGGTTTTCAGGCAGCGGAAAACCGGTTCATAGAGAAAGTTCTCCAGCACCGTTTCTAGGGCCGAGCGCACCAGCTCCAGCGCCGGATGCTGGTCCACCTTCCGTTTGCGATCCAGGAAGTGGGGGATACCGAAGTCGGTCAGCACGGTGGTGAGTAAGTAGTCGTAGTCGGCGAAGTCTCGCAAGGTTATAGAAATATCGCGGTAGCGGTAATTCTCTTCCCGGCACAGCCTCAGTATTTCGGCGGCAGCCGCCTCCACCTCTGCCCGCCGATTACCAGCAGCCACGACCTTAATTTTCTCCGGCGGCTCCGGATAGGGCCTAGCCAAGGGGTTAAAGTAGTTGCGTTCTAAATATTGTAGGGCCTCATTGGTCTGAGAACGCAGGTTTTGTTCCGCCGGCACCACCGGCGGTGCTATAGCGACCCCCAGGTCGCTGGCTAGTTGCATCAGCCGATGGGCCGTCTCCCAGGGCGAATAAAAGACGTGGTCATCCCGCACTCGGTGGCGCAAAAGTTGCGGTGGCATGGTCAAGCTGACGCTCACCTGCGGACAAGCCAAGAGCATCTGGGCAATAACCGCATACTCCTGGGGGGTAAAGCCGTTAAATCCGTCCAGCCAGATTTGGCTGCCGGCTAAACTGGGCGATTTAGCCAGATTTTCTGCCAACAGGTTCAGGCAGTCACCCGTATCCAAATAGGTGTCCCCATACTGCTCCGCCAGGTGGTTGCATAACAATGCCAGGTCGTGCAGCTTATTTTGTAAGGTGGGTGTCAACCGATCGGCCTGCGCTTCCAATAGGGCGGTTAGGTCAGCAGGAGTAATCTGGCAGCTTTTCAGTTCACTGATCAGCTCCGCCAGTTTACGCACGAAGCCCGGCTGCTGGGCTGCCCGATAAAAGGTGCGTAGCTCCTGCTTGTGTTGCTCCACCACACGCCGAATGATCATATGCCGGCCCAGTTCGCCCACCTGCACCCGGGCGGCCCCGGCCACTTCGTGCAGCATTTGATAGGCCAAACGCTGGAAGCTGACTACGCGGGCCCGCATGATGCCGGGCACGGGGCCAGTGGTGGCCAAATCGCGTTCCGCCTGCGAGGTGGCCTGCTCCGGCACCAAGAGCCACAGCGGTTTGCCGCCCGGGTCAGCAGCCACCAGCTCATTGATTTCTTTGTAGATTAGGGTACTCTTGCCGCTACCCGCGCGGCCAAGAATCAGTCGTAAGCCCATATATGTACACCTCCAAGGGGAGATTGCTTTAGCTCTAGCATAACTCTTCCTTTTAGGGCGACCAGATTCCTGCTTGTCGCTTTTGGTAGCTTCAGGTGATAGTCAATAAAGGCAGGAAAGGGAGCTGGCGGAGGGGAATTAAATAGGTAGTGTACAGGGCCCAACTGTGTGAGTCGGGCCCTATTTGCCTAACACAAGGGGGAGTTACTCTTGCGTATTTTACATACATCCGACTGGCACCTGGGCCGCCCGCTGGAGGGCCGCAGCCGCCAACCGGAACAGGAGCAGTTTATCGATGAGATTTGCCGTTAAGCCGATGAACAACAGGTACATATGGTGCTGATCGCCGGCGATATTTTTGATACCTATAACCCGCCTGCCTGGGCGGAGCAACTATTTTGTGCTGCCCTAGAACGCCTGGCCAACGGCGGCCGGCGGGCGGTGGTAGTCATTGCTGGCAACCATGATAGCCCCGAACGGCTGAACGCCGTGCGCCCCTTGGCTCAGAGCCAGGGTATTATTCTCATGGGCGTACCCCAAGAGGCGGTGGAACTGGCGGGGAGGGTAAAGACGGTTGCTAGTGGGGCCGGTTGGGTAGAAGTCGCTGTGCCCTCCTGTGAGCACTCGGCGGTGCTGGCTCTTTTGCCTTACCCCTCCGAATCCCGGTTAGGTAAGCAGTTTAGTGAACACTTGGAAGAATATTCCTTGCGCGATGCCTATTCGGAAGTGGTGCATGAGCTTTTCAAGCTACAAACGGCCAACTACCGTAGCGACACGGTCAATTTGGCCCTTTCTCATCTGTTCGTCCAAGGGAGTCTGAGTAGCGAATCAGAGCGGCCCATAGAGGTGGGTGGGGCCTGTACCGTAGCCATTGAGCATCTACCCGCCAACGCCCAGTATATCGCCCTAGGCCATTTGCATCGGCCCCAACAGGTAAAGTGAGCCCCGGCGCCCACCTATTACTCCGGTTCCCCCTTGGCCTACAGTTTCTCCGAGGCCAACCAGAGCAAGGCTGTCTATCTGGTGGATGTGGAACCGGGGCAAGAAGCCCAAGTAGAAGCAATCCCCCTGACGGCCGGCATTCCGTTACGGCGCTGGGTTTGCACCAGCGGACTAGAAGAAGTATGGCAACGGATTGACGCCGCAAAAGGTAAGCCCGCCTGGGTAGACCTGGAGGTGCATGCCCCCGCCTGGCTCAGTCCGGAGCAGGTAGCGCAGCTGCGTGAAGCCTGGCCGTGGCTGGTCAACGTGCGCACCGTTTTGCCCAGCCAGGCGGAAAGCGAGCGGGTAGAGAGGCTAAGTAGCCTGACCCTGCCCGAGATTTTTAACCGTTTCTATAAGCAGCGCCGGGATGGGGCCACACCCCCTCCCGAGCTGGTGGAACTCTTTGTGGCCTTGGCCAACCAAGCCGCCACCCAGGATGAAGGGGAGGTAGGTAAGTAATGAAACCGATTCGCCTAGTTATCTCCGGTTTGAACAGCTTTAAAGAAAAACAGGAGATAGATTTCGCCCACCTTTGCCAAGGTAGCGTTTTTGGTATTTTCGGCCCCACGGGCAGCGGAAAATCCACTATCATTGATGCCATCACCCTGGCTCTATACGGCAGTGTGAAACGGGCTAGCCGCAAAACCCAGGGTATAGTGAATAAGAGCCTGACCGAAGCCAGTGTGCTTTTTGAATTTCAGTTGGGTAGTGGAGGAGCCCGTAAACATTACCGGGTGGAGCGTAAGTATGTGGTTAAAGGGGAGAGTGTCAACTGTCGTTTGGCCCGCCTGAGTGAAGTGTATGGAGACGATACGGTGGTTTTGGCCGACAAAGCGTCTCAGGTCGATCAGGCGGTGCAAGAGATATTAGGTCTAACGGAAGATGATTTTACCCGAGCCGTAGTTTTGCCCCAAGGCCACTTTGCCGAGTTCTTAAACCTGCAAGGTAGCGAGCGCCGCCGTATGCTGGAGCGCATCTTTGGTCTGGAGCAATATGGGGAGCGACTAAGCAAGATAGTTAGTGAACGTTTAAAGACGGCGGAAACCAATCTGGAGAGCATAGAGCGGTCGCAGGCCATGTTGGGCGATGCTACGCAGGAAGCGGTGCGGGCGGCAGAGCAGCGAGTAGAAGCCGCCCAAGCCCAGCTGGCTACTAGCAAAACTAAAGCCGAGGCCATGCGTCGCGAGAAGGAACGCTGGGGCTGGGTCCGGGAACGGCAACAGGAACTAGAAAAAATAGAAACCGCCCTCAGCCAATTACAACAGCAAGCCGATCAAATTGCCGAGTTGGAAAGAAAGCTAGATCGGCATCGGGCAGCTCAACGCATAGCCAACTTTTTGCAAGCCTTTGACCAGGCCCAGGAGCGGGTAAAGCAAACGGCTGCTGATTTGGAGCAACTACAGGCCCAGTTGGAACAGGCGGAGAAGAATTTTCTACAAGCCCAACGGGCGGCGGCACAGGCCCAGCAGGCTAAGGAAGAGCAGGAAGAACCCCTGCTACAAAAGATCGAGCAGCTAGAGCGGGCTCTCACGCTGGAGCAGCAGGTGGCTAAACTGCAACAAGATCTGCTGAGCAAAGCTGAGGACGGTAAAGCTCTAAGCCAACAACTGGAGACAGCGGCGGAAAATCTAGAAGCCTTACAGGCCAGCCGGGTGAAAATAGAAACCCAATTAAATGCTTGGCAGCAGGAACGGGAAGCAAAGCGCATTGCACCGGAGCAGCGGGAGCAGCTGACGGCGGCGCTGGCCATGGAAGAGAGTTACCGCCTGGTGGATAAGCAGTTACAAGCCACCGCCGCTGAAGCTGATACCCGCAGGCAGCAGCTGGCGGAAAGGCAAGAACAACTACAAGCTGCCCAGAAACGCTTGGCTACCTACGAAGCAGCCGAAAAAGAGCAAAAGCAATTACTGGACCAATTGGTGGCCCAGGCGCCAGCCAACGTATCTAGCGAACAACTGGATGCGGCCAATGCCTACTTAAGGGCCGCCCAACAGCTGGCGCAAGACGGTGGGCGTCTCCAGCAACAGCAAGAAGCGGTTGCGGCTTTAGAGAAAACTATTGCCCAACTGGAGGCGCAGCAAATCCAAGCGGCGGCTGCTTTGCAGGCCGAGGAGGATGCCATGCGGTCGTGCGCCCAGCGAGTGGCGGCGCTACAAGCGGAATTGGCGCAAGCCCAAGAGCAGCAGATGGCTGCTTTGCTGGCCCAGAAATTGGTGGCCGGGGAGCCTTGTCCCGTATGCGGTTCCCATGAACACCCCCAGCCTGTTGCTGCCACTGTCAGCGACCAGTTGGAGCAGATTGCCCAGTTGTTGGATACCGCCCAGATTGAAATGGAAGAACAACGGTCAAAATATGCGCTGGCCAGTGCCGCCCTGGAAACGCAAGAAGCAGATTGGAAGCGGCAGCAGATGGCCCTGAAGCAAAGCAAAGAAGAGTTACAGATCTGGGCAGCGCGGGTGGAGGAACAGTTAAGCAAATTCCCCGCCCAGTGGGTAGCTGATAACAGCTGGTCGGCCATTCCCGGCGTAGCCCAAGCCCATCTGGCCCAGCTCAGTGAACAGCTGAGCCAACATACTGCTTGGCAGGCCGAATTGGAGAACAGTAAAGCTGCTCTAGAAGCCGCCGCCGAACGCACTCGTCAAGAAAGACAACAGGTGCAGCTGTTGCAGCAAGATATCGCTAACCAGCGCCGGGAGTTGGAACAGCTACACAAGCGGCAGCAGCAGTTGCAGGGTGAAGCCCAGCAAAAGCAAAAGGAAATGGCCCGTTGCTTAGCCACTTTAGGTGAGACCGACTTGGCCACTGCCCGTCGCCGTTTCCAAGAGCAGGATGCGCGCCGGAGTGAGTTAGAGGAGCTAATCAAAGGGCAGCAGCGGGTGTTGGAAGATTTAGCTGCACAAGCCCGCCAAGGAGAGCAGACCATCACCCAGTTAAAGGAACAGCTGGCCGAGGCCCGTACCGATTACCGCTTGCATTTGGTCCAATTGCAGGATTTACAGTCTGAGTTAACGGCCCTCACCGGTGGTAAGGAAGCCGCAGCCTTACAGCAGGAGGCCAAAGCCGCCTTGGTCGCATTGCGCCAGCAGGCTGCAACAGCCCAGGCCAATTATGAACAGGCGCGAGAACATTTATCTGGCGTACAACAAAAGGTTAGTGCGGGGCAAGAGGCGGTCCGCCTGGCACAAGCGGAGCAGGTGCAGGCGGAAGTCCGCTTAGCCGTCGCCTTGGAACGGGAGCAGTTTGTGACCCGCGCTGCCGCCGAAGAAGCCCTCGACTGGGCCGACCTGGTGGGACAGTGGCAACTCACCATCGACGGTTATAAACAGCAAAAGGAATTCCTGCAGGGTCGTAGCAAGGAGTTGCGAGAGCAGTTGGCGGGGCAAGCGATTAGCGAAGCCGAGTGGATAGCCTTGGCGCAACAGGCCCAAGAGGTAGAAGAGCAGCATTTACAAGCTGTGGAAGCGCTGGCCGCGGCTCAGGCCGATTTGACCAGTGTGGGGGAACGGCATCAACAATGGCGGCAACTGGAGGAGGAACGGGAACAGTTGGTTAAAGAGAAGGATCTGCTCAGTGAGCTGGCCTCTCTGTTACGAGGTAATGCTTTGGTGGAGTTCATGGCCGGCGAACATCTTAATGCCATTGCCGGCATAGCCAGCGATTGGTTGGCCCTATTAACCAACCAACGGTACGCTTTAGAAGTAGCTCCCGATGGCGGTTTTATCATCCGCGATGACGGCAACGGTGGCAGTAAGCGGCCCGTTGCTACCCTGTCGGGCGGCGAGACCTTCGTTACCTCTTTGGCCCTGGCTTTAGCCCTCTCATCCCAGATCCAGTTGCGTGGTAAACACCGTCTAGAATTTTTCTTCCTCGATGAGGGTTTTGGCAGTCTGGACCCGAGGCTGCTGGATACGGTGATGGGCTGCCTAGAGCGCATGCGGGGGCAGGCTATGACGGTAGGTATTATCAGTCATGTGCCCCAACTACGGGAACGGGTGATGCATCAAGTGCTGGTAGAACCGGCAGTGCCTGGTGGGCACGGCTCCCGCATACAGATAACCGCCGGTTAACACTTAAGAAAAAATAATCCTAGGGACAAGGGAATAGGTATTATATGGCCAATTAATAACCTTAAACCAGTATAGAAAGGGTGCATGCCGTTGATTAAGCGTATCGAGCAAATTGTAAACCAGTTGGAGCCGCAGCTGATTGAACAGCGCCGTGATTTTCACAAGCATGCCGAGTCGGGTTGGACCGAATTCCGTACCGCTTCCTTGATTGCCCGCCGTCTTCACGACTTGGGCTTTGAAGTCAAGTTGGGCCGAGAAGTGGTGGTGGAAGAGGACCGTATGGGAGTACCCGATGAGGATGTGCTAGAAAGGCACTACCAGCGGGCGGTTGAGCAGGGCGGCGACCCCGAGTTCCTGCCAGCTCTGCGCGGGGGCTTTACAGGAGTAGTAGGTATTTTACGTTGCGGTGAAGGACCGGTTATCGGTATGCGTTTCGATATCGATGCGGTGGATATGCGGGAATCCGATTCGCCCGAGCATCGGCCGGTTAAAGAAGGGTTTGCTTCCGTCAATCCGGAAGCTATGCATTCCTGCGGTCATGATGGGCATGCCACCATCGGGTTAGGTGTAGCCGCCACCCTGGCTCAGATGAAAGATGAACTGCGGGGCACCATCAAATTGGTCTTCCAGCCGGCGGAAGAAGGGGTGCGGGGAGCTAAAGCCATCGTTAGCTCGGGTATCCTCGATGATGTGCAGTATATGCTAGCCGCCCATCTGGGCAGCGGAACCCCTACCGGTAGTGTGGCTGGCGGACGGAGCAGCTTCTTAGCCACTTCTAAGTTTGATGCTTTCATTACCGGCGCACCGGCCCATGCGGGTGGTAAGCCGGAAGGCGGCCATAATGCCCTGCTAGCGGCGGCGACGGCGGTACAGAATCTCTATGCCATTCCTCGTCATAGCCAGGGGGCTACGCGCATCAACGTGGGACGCCTCAATGCAGGCACCGGCCGTAACGTGATTCCTCCTAGCGCCCACTTGGCTATTGAAACCCGCGGCCAGACCAGCGAATTAGAACAGCACATGTACAACTATGCCATCCGTATTTTAGAAAACGCGGCGGCCATGCATGGATGTACGGTAAGCTTCAAAGCCATGGGTGGAGCTAAGAGTGGCACCAGTGATCAAGAATTGGCCGAGCGGGTCCGCAAGGTAGCCCAGACCATCAGCGATTTCACCGATGTGCATCCCGGCCTAGCCGGTGGAGGCGGCAGTGAAGACTATACTTATATGATGGATAGGGTACAAAAAAATGGCGGCCAAGCCACCTTTATCAGCCTCGGTGCTGATTTTAACGGGGCTGGCCACCATACGGCCGAGTTCGATTTCGACGAGAAGGCCCTGGCCTTAGGGGTTAAACTATTTGTGGCCACCGCCCTGGATATTATGCAAGAATAGTACAAACCAGCCGTTGGTCTAACTAACCAACGGCTGGTTTTTCTTGTCCCTATTTAGAGTGATTTACTTCTCCTGCTTTCGAAGCCGTTTTAACCAGCTTCAACAAAGAGTTCCACGAGAAGAGGGGCGCAGCATGTGGATGAAAG
>JAAYGE010000141.1 GCA_012727835.1 Bacillota bacterium | reverse complement strand
TTTGAGCTGGACTTTGTGGTGCAACAGGTAGATCTACTTCATCTGCTGCGAGAAACAATCAATTCCGAGAAGGCCGCTTTCATTCGTTATGGCCTATTTCCTAAAATGTCGGGGGAAGGGAACCCGATGATCATAGAAACCGATCCCAAATGGTTGCAGTTTGTACTGCGGCAGATCATCAGCAATGCGCTCAAATACTCCCGCCGGGAGGGGGCGGAAAACACGGTGGAATTCATCTTTGAGCGTACTCCCACCCGGATTAGCTTGGCCTGCCGCGATTACGGTATCGGCATACCGGCCGAAGACTTGGATCGGGTTTGGCAACCCTTTTTTACCGGCATTAATGGCCGTCGCTACCCGGAAGCTACCGGTATGGGCCTTTATTTAGCCAAGAAGGTCTGTGACCACCTTGGCCATGAGTTGTCAATCGATTCGGAGGATGACCGGGGAACGATGGTAACCATCACTTTCCCCATTCCCGATAATCTACATCGCTGGTAGAAAACCTATTATGACAGCCTGGCTTACAGAAATGTAAGCCAGGCTGTTGCTCTGTAAGGTTAAAAAATGGCTGGTAAAGCGGTGGCTGCGATAGAGTATAGTCAAGAAAGCAAGGAGGTTTAGAGACATGATCGTGCTAGAAGCGAAAGCTATCTCTAAAGTCTATGGTGGCCGTGGCACTGCCCGCCATCAGGCCCTAGATGGGGTAGACCTGCAGGTCAAAGAAGGCGAGTTTGTGGGCATCATGGGACCTTCGGGCAGCGGCAAGACCACTCTACTCAATATCTTGGCCACCATCGACCAGCCTACCGCGGGTGTGGTGAAGCTGAGGGGTACCAATCCCCGCCAATTACGGGGCGATAGACTGGCTCTTTTTCGCCGGCGCCAATTGGGTTTTATCTTTCAAGATTATAATTTGCTCGACACCCTGAGCATCCGAGACAACATCATCTTACCCCTGGCCCTCGACCGAGTGCCAGGGGCCGAAATAGAACGCAAACTAGAGGCCATAGCTCACAATTTCCATATAGAACACATTTTAGATAAGCGGCCTAGTCAGACATCCGGCGGTGAACAACAGCGGGCCGCCGCCGCCCGAGCGCTTATCCATGAACCGATGTTGGTACTGGCCGATGAGCCCACTGGTAACCTGGATTCTAAGGCAGCTAAAGAGCTGATGGAAATACTCAGCCGTCAAAATGAAGAGCGGGGAGTAACCATCACCATGGTAACCCATGATCCGCTGGTGGCTAGCTATTGCCAGCGCATACTGTTTATACGCGATGGGCGGAGCTATTCGGAAGTGCGGCGAGGCAATAATCGCCAGGCTTTCTATCAACAGATTTTAGATGTGCTATCGCTCATGGGAGGGAGCAGCCATGACCCTGCGTCACTTGGCCATCAGCAACATTAAGGGCAACTGGCATCGCTACTTGGCCTTCTTTCTGAGCTGCACCTTTTCCGTCTTTGTCTTTTACCTGTTCTTAAGCTTTATTCTGCACCCGGCCTTTACCCATGGCCGTTATATTGGCGGAACCAAAGAAGCGGTACAGAGGGGAATGTTGGCGGCGGAAGTCGTGATACTGATCTTTTCCTTTATTTTTATTCTCTATTCAACCGGCGCCTTTTTGCGCTCCCGCAAGTATGAGTTTGGCCTGCTCACTCTGCTGGGCATGACCCAGCGCCAGCAACGCCGGATGGTTTGGCTAGAGTTTATGGTAATTTCTTTTTTATCTATTGTTGTTGGCCTAATTAGTGGTATACTCTTTTCTAAGTTATTCTTTATGGCTATGAGTGTGCTTCTGGCGGTTACCAATCCTATCTATTTCTATGTGCCGCCAGTAGCTGTGCTGATTACGGCCATCGTCTTCTTAGGCGTGTTCTCTGTCTTAACTATGCTAAGTGTTCTGCAATTGCGTCAAAGCAGTGTGCGCGAATTGTTGGTGGCCAAACGGCAAGCGAAAGCTCTACCGCGCTGGCGGCCGCTAGCTTTCCTTTTGGGGCTGATATTAGTCGGCTGGGGTTACACCAAAGCCTGGCATACCTATGGAAACAACCTGGTAGATAACATGTTCCCCATTTTAGGCCTAGTTATTGCCGGTACTTACTTGGCAGTAAGCCAGGGAGGGGTGGCTGTCTGTCGCTGGTTTCAGAAGCGCGGCGCGAGCTACTCCCGGGGAACCAATATGATCACCCTCAATCGGCTCACTTTTCGTTTGAAAGAAAACGCCCGGATTATCTTTACTTCCGCCATCCTGATTGCCGTGGTTTGCACCGCCTTAGGCACCTTGAACACGGTATTGCAGGGGGCAAGGGCTATGGCTCTAGCCGAATATGGTTTTGCCATCACGCTGAGAGCCCGTGATAATGAGGAACCGATTGATCCCAATCAACTGGTGCTGGTGGGTGATCAGGTTGCTCTGGCTGTGGAAGAGGATACGGGAGAGCCCATAGATTGGCTGCTGGTGTCGGGGCCCGGCGGTCACCTGACCTTCCCCCAAGGGGGTGAGCTATTCGTGGTGGTCATCTCAGAAGCGAACTATCGGGCGGCTGCTGAAATAGCCCCACACCTGCCGCCTGTAAAGCTGGAGGAGCAAAGCGCGTCGCTGTTCCATTGGACGCGCGATGGGGAAGATAAACCCCTAGGTGCAGCCAGCGTCCGTTTGGGTGACGCCGCCTACGATTTAAAGCAGGTGGCCTACTTTAATCAGGATGTCTGCAGTATGAGTGTGCTGGTGGTGCCGGATGTCAACTATTGGCGGTGGGTGGGCGACGACGACAGTCTGCAGTTCTGGCATCAGCTGTGTTTTGAAACACCCAACTGGCACAAATTACTGAATGTACACGAG
>JAAYGE010000140.1 GCA_012727835.1 Bacillota bacterium | reverse complement strand
GGATGGGAAGGGTTGGAGCCCAACCGGAAGATGTGCTGGCACTGGCGAGTTGGCTGCAGGAAAGGTCCGACTGTGAACTGGAAGGCATCTTTACCCATTTTGCCCGCGCCGATGAGGAGGACCCTAATCCCACCCTCGTACAATTGGAACGTTTTCAAGCTGTACTAAAGCAACTGGAGGAAGCCGGTATCCACATTCCCCTAGCCCATTGCGCCAATAGTGCGGCGGCCCTGCGTTTTCCGGCTAGCCATTTAGCTGCTGTTCGCTTGGGGATAGCCATGTATGGCTTTTATCCCAGTCCCCTATTGCGGGAGCTGGGTGTGGAGCTGAAGCCCGCCATGACGCTGAAGACTACAGTAACCCATACTAAGTGGTTGCCGTCGAATTCGCCAATCAGTTATGGTGGGCGCTTTGTCACCGGGAGACCATCTTATATCATTACTTTGCCCATCGGTTATGCCGACGGTTTAAGCCGTAGCCTCAGTAATCAGGGCTGGGTGTTGGTAGGCGGTCGTAAGATACCTCTGGTGGGGACCATTTGTATGGATCAGTGTATGGCCGATGCTACCCAGGTCCCGCAAGTAAAAGTGGGCGATGAGGTTATCATTTGGGGGGAGGGGCAAGGAGAATCCCTGCCAGCCGATGATGTTGCCGCCCGCATCGGTTCCATTGTTTATGAAGTGTTATCTTTACTGGGGCGACGAGTCCCCAGGGTGTATTACCGCCATGGGAAGGTCATCGGGGTGCGCACGTTGCTTCAATAGTATAAATGGCCCGGCGTTTGATATTTTTTGAGAGAAAGTGTATAGAGCGGGGCTTGCGTTGACACAATTATAGAGAGATGTATATAATCTAGTATAGCTGTTCATCACGCATTACCCGCATATATCTAGGGGGGTGTAGGCTTGGCGCAGACGAGAAGAATCATGATTAGTTTGCCCGATTCTCTATTGGCTGAGGTTGACGGGATTGTTGCCTTAGAGAATCGCAACCGGAGCGAACTAATTCGTGAGGCGATGCATATGTATCTGCAAGAGATAAAGAAGCAGCGGATTAGAGAGCAACTGAAAAAAGGGTATCAAGAGATGGCTCGTACTAATCTGGCTTTGGCGGAAGAGGCTCTCCCCGCCGAGAACGAGGTCGAAAGATATTGGCATCGCCCACCAATTGGTGCAAAGAAAACGTGATGATTAAGCGCGGTGATGTCTTCTTTGCCGACCTGAACCCCGTCATCGGGTCCGAGCAAGGGGGCATGCGGCCGGTGCTGGTGATACAAAATAACGTGGGCAACAAATATAGCCCGACGGTGATAGTAGCGGCGATTACTTCCCAGATTGATAAAGGCAAGTTGCCTACCCACGTGGAAATAAGTGCTGCCGAAAGTAGCTTAGAAAAGGATTCGGTCATTCTCTT
The DNA here is from genome assembly GCA_012727835.1 of Bacillota bacterium. Next base: position 10,938 of record JAAYGE010000140.1, on the reverse strand, counting down.
GGAGCAGATACGCACGATTGATAAACAACGGTTAGCTCAGAAGGTGGCCCACTTGGAACCGGAAATAATGGAACGCGTTAATGAGGCCCTAGAAATAAGCCTTGGCCTTATTCCCTTTTAGGGACCCCGGAGGATGGGGTCTTTTTTTTAATTTGCGCAGGAAAAAAGTTGGGTGTGCCGAATCTCATGGGTGATGGGTGTAGATTTACACCCTAATTATAAGGAGGTTATAGATATGTACTTAGCCAAATTCCCGCGGGTCGAATTAGCAACCTTACCTACCGCCTTACAGCCGGCCCCCCGGTTTTCTGAGGCTCTAGGTGGGAAGGTGAACATTTGGATTAAACGGGACGATAATAGTGGTTTAACTTTAGGGGGCAATAAGGCCCGTAAGCTGGAGTTTTTACTGGCCGACGCGCTGCGACAGGGCTGTGATACCCTGATTACCACCGGTGGTCCCCAGAGTAATCACTGTCGAATGACAGCCGGTGCGGCAGCCAAATTGGGAATGCAGTGCCACCTGGTATTTAAGAGCACCGAGTTCGACCTCCGGCAAGGCAACCTGCTGCTGGATGAGTTGCTGGGGGCCCATTTGCACTGGCGCAACCCAGAAGAAATTGATGATATTGCCCGGGAAATGTCGAAATTGGCCAATGAGTTGCAGGCCCAGGGGCGTAGGCCCTATATTATCCCTCTGGGCGGTTCCAATTCCTTGGGAGCTATGGGATACGTTTACGCAGTAAGGGAATTGCTGCAGCAGGCCGATGCTTTAGGTTTGCAGTTTTACGCCTTTGTCCATGCCAGTGGCTCCGGTGGAACACAAGCCGGACTTTTGGCCGGCACCATCTTGCACCATCTGCCAACGGAGGTTGTCGGTGTCAGCGTCAGTCGCACCCGCGAAAACCTGGAGCCGATTGTGACTAAGATCAGTAAATTGGTCTTGTCTCTGCTTGACTGCCAGGTGGATCCGACGGAGCGAGTGCAAGTACTCGACAATTGCGTGGGAGAAGGCTATGGCATTCCCACACCCCAGTCGCAAGAGGCCCTAGAACTGCTGGCACGAACGGAGGGGTTGATTATCGACCCGGTTTATACGGCAAAGGCCGTTGCCGGCCTAATTCATGAGGTGAGGGCGGGCCGCTGGCCGGAAGGTAGCAATGTTCTGTTCTGGCATACGGGAGGTAGTCCCGCTTTGTTTGCCGACCAAATCTTCTGGGAGGGTAGTAAGATATGAAACAACCGATTATAGGTATCACCTGTTTTGTCGACTTCAAAGAAGAACGCCAACGACAAAATGAAACCTATATTCAAGCCGTGCTAAAGGCGGGCGGTGTTCCCGTATTATTGCCGGCGGTAGACTCGGAAGATATAACAAAGGAACATGCCCAATTGATCGATGGCTTGCTCGTATCCGGCGGTCCCGACATGGACCCCCAATATTTCGGGGAGCAGCCGGTGCCCGAGCTGGGCAATGTTAACCCGCTGATGGATATCTATGAAAGTCGGCTGGTGCAGCTGATCCTAGACCTGGACAAACCCCTCTTAGGCATTTGCCGCGGTGAGCAAGTGTTGAACGTGGTAGCCGGTGGGACTTTGCACCAAGACCTGCGCCGGGCTCTGCCCCAGGTTTTAAAGCATGGCCAGGACCAACCCCGCTGGTATCCAAGCCACACAGTGCGTATTGCCCCGGGAACTAAGCTGGCTGCAATTTTTGAAACGGAAGAACTGGCGGTGAACTCTTTCCATCATCAGGCGGTGGCTAAAGTGGCTCCCGGTTTTATCGCATCGGCCCATGCGCAAGACGGAGTAATTGAAGCTATTGAAAGTCAAAGCCATCGGTTTGTAATTGGCGTGCTATGGCATCCAGAAGGTATGTGGAATCAGGTTAAGAACTACGATTCCCTATTTGCCGCCTTTGTGCAAGCCGCCCGGGAGGGTAGGTAATGGAAGCCCGTCCACGCGTAAGGGATATCGGCTTAGTACTCGGTGAGTTGCCTACCGGCCCCCATAATGCCATCACCGACGTGGCCGGGGTGCGGGTGGGGCATGCCACAGTTAGTTTCGGCTCCGGTCCTTTGCAGCCGGGTAGGGGCCCAGCCCGTACGGGAGTAACGGCTATTATTCCTCAAGAGGGTAACTGCTTCCTGCGCAAGCTAGAGGCAGCCGCCTATGTAATTAATGGGTTCGGCAAGTCCATCGGCTTACCCCAATTGCAGGAGCTGGGACAATTGGAGACGCCCATCCTATTGACCAGTACCCTTAATGCGCCTAAAGTGGCCGATGCTTTGATTAGTTATATGTTGTTACAATCTAAGGATATTGGTATCACCACCAGCACGGTAAATGTGGTGGTAGGTGAGTGCAATGATGGTCATCTAAATGATGGGCAGGGCCGCCACGTGCAGGAGGAGCATGTGTGGCAGGCATTGCAGAGTGCCAGTGGCGGGCCAGTAGCAGAAGGGGCGGGCGGTGCCGGCACCGGCAGGGTGGCCTTTGGTTTCAAAGGCGGCATAGGTACTGCTTCGCGGGTGCTGACGGCGGAAATGGGTGGCTTTACAGTCGGAGCCTTAGTCTTATCCAACTTTGGTTCTCGGCGCCACCTAACGATAGCCGGTGTGCCGGTGGGACGGGAATTGGCCGAATATAAAGAAGAGAAACCCAATGATGGCTCGATCATGATCATAATAGCAACCGATGCGCCTTTGAAGTCGCGTCAGTTATTGCGTTTGGCTAAGCGGGCTCCCTTTGGCTTAGCTCGCACCGGTGGTATCGCTTCCAATGGCAGCGGTGACTTCGCAATCGCCTTTTCAACAACCCTGCCCCAGCCCCATTCCAGCCAGCCGGGCGAACGTCAGGATGGTGGGCTGCTGGAAAATGGCCAACTGATGACCCAATTGTTCCAAGCCACCATAGAAGCGGTGGAAGAAGCGGTGCTTAACTCCCTGTTCCGAGCCCATACGGTAGTGGGGCGGGATGATCATGTGGTACCAGCCTTACCCATTGATCGCGTAGTGGAGCTGTTAAAGCGCTATGGCCGCTTGTAATTTTAGACGGGCTGCAGGCCCAGACATATCTCTGGGCCTGCAGCTGTTTTAGAGTCTAATCTTAGCCGCGGCAAGGATTTTACCAGTAGGTAACGAATAATATAGGTTGGAATAATTCATTGTTGGTAGCTCCCTGGGTAAACTAATCTCGGATTAAGGAGGAGGCAGCATGGCAAAAGCAGCAGATAACAAGAACATGGAGCAGGAAATTAAGAGGCGTGGAAAAGAGTTAATGAGCTGGGAAGTACGTCCCTATCTGCAGGAAAAACGGAAAACGGCCATCCTAATAATTAGCACTTTCCTTTTCAGCGCCCTGGTGTGGTACGCTTTTGACCTGTTTGCTGGCATCCTTGCCTTTGCTGTCAGTATAGGTTCCTTTTCCTCTTTTCTTTTCCCCAATCACTATCGGCTCTATGAAAAGGGGTTAGAAGTAAAAACGGGCATCAATGCTCCTGTTTTTCGTAGATGGACTGCCTTTAAAGATTACCGCATTTTTCATGATGGAGTGCATTTGAATTACCATCCCCGCCGGATGCGGGAGCGTCTTCTCAAGTCCCAGTTTGTATATTTTGGTGATGCGGACGCAGAGGCTATCAAACGAATTATTACTGAGAACATGGACGCATTATATGATTGATCCGTCGGGTTGTATGGGTTATAAGGGGGGAAAGCATTTGACGCGTCAATATGATGATTCGCTACCAGTATCGCCCGAACGGCGTGACGAGTTGTTAAAGAAGGTTGTAGATATAATTGCCCGGTATGAGTTGTTTACGCCAGCTGCCTTCTTTTTCAGTATAGGTAAACCGCTAGCTTTTGTAGGCAGTCAGTTAATGTTCTTTCTGGCACCTATAGCTGGCGTTATTCTTGATGAAGCTACCATAGAGGAATATGCCCATTTACTTTCCGACCGCAACAATATTGAACTCCTATTGGACATGTTGGAGGAGCGGGAGTTTGAGATGCGCAAGCAAAAAAGGCAAAAGAAGGGTTAAGGAATAAAAAGTTACAAAATGATAACGTTTTGTTAATGCCTTTTGCAAAGTTGCCTACAATTTATATTGCATCTCAGGTTTTGAAAAGGTAATATTGTATACGTATACTGCGCAGCAAGTTACATCTGCGCACATTTTTGTTACTTTTAGTCGGTGTGCTGCTCGAAACTCTGTTATAATAATTAGGTGATTTATAGTCGCCTATTCTGCGATAAAGGAGGAAAACACAAAGATGGCGCAGCTTAATAAAGACAAAATTAAATCCATCATCGCCACTGACTGCGGTAGTACCACAACCAAGGCCATCCTAATTGAAGAGGTTGATGGTGTCTTCCGCCTAATCGCCCGTGGCGAAGCCCCAACTACAGTTGAGGCCCCGTTCGAAGACGTTACGATCGGTGTTCGTAACGCTATCCGCGAGCTGGAAGAGCTTGTTGGCAAGAAGTTCCTTTCTGGTGATGAAGGACGTGGAGTAATTAACCCTCGCACCGAAGAAAAAACCGGTGTTGACCTCTATCTGTCGACCAGTTCCGCTGGTGGCGGGCTCCAGATGATGGTTGCCGGTGTGGTTAAGAACATGACCGCCGAGAGTGCTGAGCGAGCAGCCTTAGGTGCAGGTGCGATCGTTATGGACGCTATTGCCGTTAACGACGGGCGTCAGCCTCACCAGAAGATTCAGCGCATCCGCCAGCTACGCCCGGACATGATCCTGGTTTCCGGCGGTATCGATGGTGGTACCATTAGCCACGTTGCTGAGCTTGCCGAGCTAATTGCCGCAGCCGAACCACGGCCCCGCCTAGGTATCGGTTACAATCTGCCTATCATTTATGCTGGTAACAAAGATGCACGCAACTATGTAAAGGACATTCTAGGTAGTAAGACCGACCTGCGTATCGTGGACAACCTACGTCCGGTACTGGAGCGGGAAGTTCTTGGGCCAGCACGTCATGAAATTCACAATCTCTTCATGGAGCACGTTATGGCACAGGCTCCTGGTTACAATAAGCTGATGAAGTGGACCGATGCACCTATCATGCCCACACCCGGCGCAGTTGGTTTAATTATCGAGAACACGGCAAAACAAGAAGGAATCAGTGTTATCGGTGTCGATATTGGTGGCGCTACCACCGACGTTTTCTCCGTCTTCCAGGAGAAATTCAACCGTACCGTGTCTGCCAACTTAGGTATGAGCTACAGTATCTGTAACGTTTTGACCGAGGCCGGGGTTGAAAATATTCTACGTTGGATCCCCTTCGATATCGATCCCCACGACCTACGTAACCGCATCCGTAACAAGATGATTCGACCGACCACTATCCCGCAGACTCTCGAGGATCTGGTCATCGAACAGGCCATGGCTCGCGAAGCTTTGCGTTTGGCTTTCGAGCATCACAAAGAACTGGCCGTTGGTCTACGCGGTATTCAGCAGGTTCGTGACATCAGCCAGACCTTTGAGCAGACTTCTACCGGGGAGACACTGGTTAACGTTATGGAAGTCGGCATGATCATCGGTTCTGGTGGTGTTCTGTCTCACGCACCTCGCCGAATCCAAGCTGTACTTATGATGCTTGACGCCTTCCAGCCAGAAGGTGTAACCCGCATCACCGTTGACAGTATCTTCATGGCTCCGCAGCTAGGCGTTCTTTCCACCCTACATCCGGAAGCTGCCAACGACGTTTTCCAACGCGACTGCTTGGTCCGTCTGGGTACGGCAATTGCACCGGTTGGCGAAGCCAAAGAAGGCGATGCTTGCGTAACTGTAACAGCCACCTTGCCTAATGGTGAGGTAGTGGAGAAGTCGGTGCCTTATGGCAGCATTGACAATATCCCGCTGGCAGAAGGTTTTGCCGATGTAGTAATCCGTCCGGCCCGCGGTTTCGATGTAGGTGCTGGTCGAGGCCATGAGTTAAAGGCCCGTCTCGAGGGCGGTATAGGTGGATTGATCATCGACGCTCGTGGACGACAGCCCCTCTACCTGCCGTCGGATACAGAAAATCGCATCCGCAAGCTAGTTGAATGGTACAAGGCTCTGGATGTCTATCCAATGGACACCTTAGCTAAGTATGTTAAGAAGTAGAATGGCCTCGCGAAGGGAGTGTAAATAGATGGCTCATGCTTATACACCAGGACTAAAAGTTACTGACTCTACGGTTGTCACCAAGCGCCGCCGCCTACCCATTTTAGGTGAGGTGCTGGTTAATCTAGGTGATACAGTTTCTGCAGAAACGATAGTTGCCCGTACGAAGATTCCCGGCGACCCAGAGACTGTTAACGTGGCCAACAAGCTGGGTCTAGAACCGGAGGACGTACCTGAGTTCATGCTGAAAAAAGAAGGCGATACGGTTAAGAAGGGCGAGATTATTGCCATGAAGACCAGCTTCTTTGGTCTGTTTAAATCCAATCTGGAATCGCCCATCGATGGTACAATCGATATTATTTCGCCTATTACGGGACAGGTCACCCTGCGTCGCCCGCCGGTTCCGATTGAGATTGATGCCTATATTCCGGGCAAAGTAATCGAGATAATCGATCGGGAAGGCGTGGTCGTCCAGACCCATGCGGCATTAGTGCAAGGTATCTTTGGCGTCGGTGGGGAAAGACAGGGTGTGCTGAAGATGGCAGTTAAAGATCCTAATGAGGTACTAACTGCTGACAAGATTACCCCCGATATGAAGGGTTGCGTTGTTGTTGGCGGCTCCCTGGTTACGCTCGATGCTATTCAGAAGGCAGACCAGGTGGGTGCGGTCGGAATCGTGGCCGGTGGCCTTATCGACCGAGATCTGGTGTCTTTCCTCGGGTACGATATCGGTGTTGCTATCACCGGTCAAGAAGATATCAACCTGACCATCATCATGACGGAAGGTTTTGGTCAGATCCGTATGGCCGATAAGACCTTCGAGTTGCTGAGATCGCTGGATGGCAAAATAGCTTCTATCAATGGTGCTACCCAGATTCGCGCAGGTGTTATGAGACCTGAAATTGTCGTGGCCCTCGATGAGGAGAAGGAAATTCATGATACCGTATTCAGCGGTGGCATGGATGTGGGTACTCCGATTCGAATTATCCGCGAACCCTACTTCGGCCTGTTGGGTACAATAGTGGAACTGCCGCCGGAGTTGCAGCAGGTAGAATCGGGTACCAAGGCCCGTGTACTAAAGGCCAAGCTAGAAAACGGCGAGATCGTCACCGTTCCACGTGCCAATGTGGAGCTCATAGAGGGTTAAGGAAAGATAAGAAAGCTGAGTGGGCGCTGGCTCACTCAGCTTTTTGTTGTAGTTAATAATGGCCGGCCAATAGGGGCATGCTAATGAGGCGGGGCACGGCAGAAAATGGCTTGCCACCATGGCCCGCAGGAGTAGCAGGTAGGAGGTGCCCCTGGTGCAATGGCAGCCCGAATATGAAACCACTCCTGAGGCGGCGGAAGAGTTGATTGAAAAGGTTGCCAAAGGAGTGCAGCGCTACGGCCTGGAAGTGCCAGCAGTCTTCTTCATGGAAATGAGTAAACCCTTATCTTTTACCGCCGGTTCATTTATACACGCTTTCAGCCCTCTACTGGGCATATACGCCCAAAATGAGAACATCTTTACCGATGTGGCCACCATTCTTTCCGATCGTACTTTGCTGGAGAAGTTGATCTGTCGCATAGAGGCCTTGGCTAAAGAGCCGGATCGGGAAAAGGTGTAGCAGCAATAGGGTTAGGGCAACAAATTTCCTAAAGGGCTGCGGGATGTGCTTAGGGCGCAGGAGCAGGCTCCAACCGCAACTACAGCATCATCCCGTAGCCCATCGTATTTACACAGGATAAAAAAGGGCGGACTGGCTTCTAAGCCAGTTCGCCTCCTTTTTTCTTGCTAACAAAGCGGGTCAGCGGTTGCCGCAGTGCCAGATAAACCGGATAGATGAGGGCGGAACTAATTACCCCACGCAACACGTTGAAGGGCAGAATGGCGGTTCTTAGCAAAGGTAGCCGCTGTTCGACCGGGATGCCCCACACTCCTAAAGCCCAATAATAGTTGACCAAACCCATGGTTAGTGTGAGCACTGCTGTACTGACGAGCAAGCTAAAGAAGAATCCCCTGTGACTAGACCAACGGCGATAGATAAGGCAACAGGGCACAGCCAGGGCCACACTGGAAGCAAAGGCCATGAAGGCGCCGATGGGCCCTTCGCTGCCCTTAAGTAGCAGGAAAAGCAGACATTTCAAGACAGCGATTAAGAAGGCGGCTCCCGGGCCTAGAACAAGACCGCCCAGCACGTTAGGTAAGTCGCTGGGGTCCCATTTTAGAAAAGGTGCGGCTGGTACCAACGGTATCTGCACCGCATACATCAACACAAAGGACATGGCAGCCAACAAGGAGATCATTACCAGGTTACGCGTCTTTCTCGTTTGCACGTTACTACCTCCCCCTTAAAATTGGGCAAACAAAAACCCTGGAATGACCTCCAGGGCAATTTTAGTAAAATAGCACGCGCAAAAGATACGCACCTTCTACCATCCGGACTATACCGTCGGCGCTGGAATCTCACCAGCTCGGCCTTGCGGCTCGTGGGCTAGCTTACGCATTACCACCGGTCGGGAATTGCACCCTGCCCTGAAGGTTCTATGTTGATTATAGAATGGAGTTATGGGGGCGTCAAGATAGGGCCCCAACTTGTGGTGGTCACGGAAGAACAATATAATTAGGACGTGGGATAACCAACGGGTGGAATTAACAGGGGGTGACCATATGGAGGCTTGCCTATTTAGCGAATCGGTGGACGAGACGCGACAGTTAGCGGCCGCCTTAGCGCCGTTGCTTATAGCGGGAGATACCATCGTTTTAAATGGCGCCATGGGTACAGGTAAAACCTTTTTTGTGCAGGCGCTGCTAGCCCAGCTTAACCCGGATCAGCTGGTGCAAAGTCCCACCTTTAGCTTAGTAAACGTTTACGAAACCCCGGATTTTCCCGTCTATCATGTAGATTTTTACCGTCTGAATAGTGAAGGCGAACTTTGGGCCGCCGGTTGGGAAGATTATCTGGACGATAAGGGGACCTTACTCATTGAGTGGGGACAACGGTTCCCGCAGGCACTACCCCTTAGTTTCCTGCAGATCGATTTTGTCGCCACCGGAGAAAGCGGTCGCCGTTTGCTACTTAGTTCCCAGGGAGAGCGCGGTGAACAGTTGCAGGAGGAGTGGTTAAATGCTGTGGCTAGCCATTGAGAGTGCTACGCTGGTAGCCAGCGTGGCAGTTGGATCAGACAGCCGGGTTTTGGCTGAAATTACTTCCCAGGTGGCTCTAACCCATTCGGAGCGATTATTGCCTATGATCGATCAGGCTCTCCGTATGGCTGAGGTGGAGCTGCCTAGCGTCGATTGCATTGCTGTCTCAGCCGGCCCGGGCTCGTTTACCGGTTTGCGCATAGGTTTGGCGACGGCCAAGGGGCTGGCCCATGCCCATCAGATTTCCCTTTATGCCGTCTCCACTTTGGAAGCCCTTGCTTGGCAACAGCCGGTCGGTTTGGTTGTGCCCTTGCTGGACGCACGGCGGGAGCAGGTCTATGCGGCTATCTATGAGCGCCGGGAAGACGGCTTTAGTACCCTGATGCCGCCGGCGGCTTTGGCTTTATCCGAGCTTCTGGCTTCTCCCCTGCTCCAACAAGGCCCGGTACGCTTTGTAGGTGAGGGGGCAACTATTTATCAGGAACAAATTCTTAAGTCCCATTCACAAGCGCTGTTTGCTAACCCTCTGCACAATTGGCCTCGAGCCAGCAGCTTGGCTCTAGCCGCCTTCGCCGTTGGCCGGCAGCCGGTAACGGTGGAGGACTTGCGTCCAGCTTATATTAGGGCATCGCAAGCCGAGCAAAGGTTGGGAGGGAAGTGATATGGCCGTTCTTGCTATCGAGGCCATGCAAGTTAGCGATTTGGATGCGGTATTAGCTATAGAAAAGCTTTGCTTTCCTATGCCCTGGTCCCGTTTTGCATTCCAGACGGAACTGACCCAGAATCACTATGCCCTATATATCGTTGGCAAAATTGGCGGGCAAATAGTGGCCTATGCGGGCGCCTGGATAATTTTAGACGAGGCCCATATAACTAACGTGGCCGTTCATCCCGACTGGCAGGGCCGCGGGTTGGGTCGGGAGATATTGCTGGCCCTTTTGGCTCGAGCTAAAGTTAGAGGGGCTACTCGGGCTACACTAGAGGTGCGTAAGCATAATACTCAGGCCCAACGATTATACCGAAAATACGGTTTCTACTACCGAGGGGTGCGCCCGGGCTATTATACCGATACGGGTGAAGATGCCCTCATTATGTGGAAAGATAGCCTGGACGATGTGGTAAATCAAGTTTAGATGGAGGCGAGTATCATTCCCAAGCCCATATTAACTTTAGGAATCGAAACCAGCTGCGATGAGACATCGGCCGCCGTGGTGGAGGCCGGCGAAAAGGTTCTAGCTAATATTATCTCCACTCAAATTCCTGTGCATCGGCGCTATGGGGGCGTGGTGCCGGAAATTGCGTCTCGGCAACACGTGGAGGCAATTATACCGGTAGTGGAAGCGGCGCTACAGGAGGCCAACGTGGGCTGGGCCGACCTATCCCACATTGCGGTTACCGCCGGCCCCGGCTTGGTGGGGGCACTACTGGTGGGTCTTTCTTATGCCAAGGCTTTAGCCTATAGCCTGTCGCTGCCGTTGGTGGGGGTTAACCATCTGGAGGGGCATATCTATGCCAACTTTTTGGCCCATCGGGTACAGTTTCCCCTTCTCTGTTTAGTAGTCTCGGGCGGCCATACGGATTTGATTTATGTGCCCGACCATGGGCGTTACGAATCTCTAGGGCGCACTTTGGATGACGCGGCGGGTGAGGCCTTTGACAAAATAGCACGGGCCTTAGGCTTACCCTATCCAGGGG
>JAAYGE010000139.1 GCA_012727835.1 Bacillota bacterium | reverse complement strand
GGTATGTCTGTTATTTCTATTAACCTATCCTCGGGTTTGAGTGGTACGGTGGAGAGTGCCCATTTGGCGCAAGAGAGCCTCGGCAGCCTAGCGGAAGGGCGGCTACATATCATTGATTCTCTAGCTGCCTCGATGGGTCAAGGTCTATTGGTATGTCTAGCGGCCGAATTGGCCCAGACGCAAAAGACGGCTACGGAAATTGTGGAGGTGGTTACGGAAGCACGACGTGATTTAATCCACCTATTTACGCTGGACACCATGGAGAATTTGGTAAAGGGCGGACGCATTAGCCGTACCAAAGCGACTTTAGGAGAACTGCTCAATATCAAGCCTATTTTGTGGCTCAACGATGAGGGCAAAATTGACCCGGTAGATAAAGTGCGTGGACGCAAGAAATCGCTCAAGTATTTACTCGATAGGTGTGTAGCGGAGGCCGGTGGTGCTTATCCCTATCTGGGGATTAGCCATGCCAATTGTCCCGAGGAGGCGGAAAAATTGGCCCATTCCTTACGGCAAGCACTCCCCGAGCAAACCATCGTTATTGGTGATATCGGCGCCACCATCGGCACCCATACCGGTGCCGGCTGCATTGCTGTATTTTATTTTAGGTAACATCCGGGAATAAAACTACTTCCTTTCGTCTACGGTAACAATGCGTAAGCCTTGCAGGGAAAGGAAGGAGTGTCCAAAGATGCGTAAGTAAGTTGTGGCTTGCAAGCAAATAGCAATAGCGGGCTGTCGCAAAAGCAGTTGCGACAGCCCCTTCTTGGTGTTCCTATACACTATTAAGTTGGCTGCCTACCGTTGCTATCAACTCAATGGACTTGAGTGTAGCCCCTGATGTTAAAGCTTGATTCACCAACGTTTCCCCACTCAATGCCACCGTAAAACCGATGTCGGTGGCATCGCTTTGGTTAGCCACCGCTTCTATAGGCGGAGTCAGATCGGTGAAGGTTAACCGCCACTGCCAGGCCGCACTACCAGCCCCGACCCGGTTCATGGCCCGTTGCATACCTTCTAATGCGGCAATAAAAGTAAGGAAGGGAAGTTCGCTGTTAATATTGGCCACTTGTGCGGTAAAAGTAGTTGTACGCTGGCGATCCGCATCGTGAATTGAAAGTTGTAGTTTTACGGTAGATGGTGTTGTACCGACCTGGGCTAGGACACCGGCGGAGCGGTCCTGATGAATGGTACCGATCACCGGGCCAAAGCTACCAATTTTTTGCGGATAACTGCCGCGGGTAGTAGTGAGGATGGGAGCTCGGGTTAATGGCATATTGGTGGGCCCGGCGAAGAGTAAGGGATGTCCGAAAGCAAAGACCTGGGAACCCTGAACCAAAGTCACAGTGCCGATATAGCCCAATTGGATATCCCCCAGCATAAGGGCTACCCCAATGGATTCGCCGGCGAGCAAGGATGGACTTGAGGTCTGTTGGACAGGTGAGGCGCTTATGCTGAGCATTTTTTGTACTCTCCCGTAATGCTGCTCTAATGCTATGAGGGCCCGGTTGGAGGATATGCCTTGGGTGGTGAGCGGTAATCCGGTTGCCGGGCCAACGGCGTCATTAGCAGTGGCCGGTGATAGTGTGGGTTCTTGGGGCAGGGCTAGCATGGCCTCTATGGGAGTTATGCCCACCAGACTATTGTCAGGGGCAAAGACAGCGGAAATGGCACCTAGTAGGTCGCGACCCCGATAGACGGGGCTACCGCTGGCGCCAAAAGGTACGCCGCCTAGGTGGCGGATGGTGGTTCCATAGGCCCGTGCTAGAATCAAGTCGCTTCCGGCTATACCGCCCTGCGGTAGGGTGCCAATGATAAGTAAAGGAAACCGGCTGGGGGTCGTGCCCCGCCATACGCTGAGCCCGACTACATTGGGACGGAGTCTTCGCGCCCTTTTTCGTATACGTCTACGCAGGTAAACCAACCCCTTCTTTTTCACCTATCCCATCATATGTGGCGGGGTTAGGGGGTGGTGTATTGGGAAGCAAAAAAGGGCTGTCGCGCTCTTTTGTACGACAGCCCTAGCGCCGAGTTTAGCCTAACATCTTAGCCAGATCGGTGGCCGGATCTCCAATTAGCTGCAGGTTGAAGTGCTTCTGCAGTACTTCCAGTACACCCGGTGTGATGAATTCGGGCCCCACTGGGCCTAGGTG
>JAAYGE010000138.1 GCA_012727835.1 Bacillota bacterium | reverse complement strand
GGTAATCTGTTTCTCTTCACCGCTTTCCACATCGACGACAAAGATTTGGGCATAGCGATCGCCTAAATAGCCGAGCCCATTCATTTTATAATGGAGACGAGTAATAACTTTGACGTCGCTGGCGTCCTTGTCGTCTTCCTTTTCATTAGCACTGACACGGGCCACATAGGCTATTTTCTTGCCGTCGGGAGACCAGACGGGTGCGCCTGCACCTGCTTTTTGGTGGGTCAGTTGCCGGGCTTCGCCACCAGCCATGGGTAGCAGCCAAATTTGATTCTTGCCCTCGCGGTTAGAAGTGAAGGCAAGCAGCTGTCCGTCGGGAGACCAACGGGGGTTGCTGTCTACTTTAGGCCCAGATGTTAATTGTTGTGGTTCCCCGCCCTTGGAGTCCACCATCCAGATGCGGGAAATATATTTCTTATCATCTTTCGGATCCACTTGTTTGACCACGTAAGCTATGCGTTCGCCGTTGGGGGCAATCTGGGGGTCACTAACCCAGTTCATTGCCTTCAGGTCGGCAATCGTAATGCGTCGCTTGCTTTCTGGCATCTTACCTATCCCTCCATACTTTTGGTCTGCAGTAACCTTTCGGCAGCAATGGCAAATTTCCTTCCCGGTTAGGTCTACTGGATGTTCCAATATGATAAACTTAGTTAACTCTTACTCGTGTTGGGAGGAAAACATGAGCAAGTCGAGATTAGCTTTACTACCAATAGGTAAACCTTTGTTAGTCAGTCTAGGTACTGCCTTATTGTTATTGGCTACCTTTATTTTGATCGCTTGGCGTTATCCCCAGCTAGCCGAGTTTGATCGTTCAGTGAGTGCTTATATACAGAGCTTTCGTAGTAGCCGAGTAACCGGATGCATGACAGTAATAACCCATCTGGGTTCGGCAGCAGTGACTATTGCTATCGCCCTTTCTTTACTCCTCTACACCCATGCTTATAATCCTAAGTTCTTGGCAGAAGCTCGGGTATTAGCCCTTTGCCTCAGTGGTTCTTGGCTCACCAATGAGGCCCTAAAGGCCTTTTTCCAGCGGGCTCGTCCTGATGCACCCGCCTTGGTAACAGCCACCGGCTATAGCTTTCCCAGTGGCCATGCCATGATCTCCTTTGCCTTCTATGGATTGCTGGGGTACCTGCTCTGGCAATATGGTCGCCGTCGGCCCGGCTGGGCGATCCGATTGGGAGCCCTAGTGGCCTGGTTGTTGGCAATAACCATTGGTATTAGTCGTATATATTTAGGGGTGCATTTTCCCAGCGATGTGATAGCCGGTTATGCGGCTGGGGGAGTATGGTTGACTGGCTGCATTATGATTCTATTCATTATCCACCATAGACAGGCCCAGTTTCCCAGTGACTAGTCGCTTTAATCCTTCGGTAGGCCCAAGTAGGTCCATTTGTTGGTTGGCCATAAGAGGGGTCTGGTGGCTGACGTTGAATTTATTAAATAGCAAAATGGTAAAGGAGACTGAGGTATGATCGATCGCCAACTGTTAAAAAAACTAGAAGCCTACTACCAGCAGCATCTGGAAGATATGGTGCAAGAGAACATCACTGTTTGTGAGGTAGCGGCACCAACCTTTCAGGAGCAAGAACGGGCCGAATATGTGGCTAAGCGCTGGCGGGAGCTGGGTTTAACCGATGTCTTTATTGATGACACCCCCAACGTCTATGCCGACATTCGGGGGCAGGGGGACGGGCCTACCATCCTAGTTGCTGCCCATTTAGACACCGTTTTTCCGGCTGAAACCGATGTGCGGGTACGGCGGGAGGGCCATGAATTGCATGCCCCCGGCATCCGTGACAATTCCACGGCGGTGGCCGCTTTGATCCAAATGGTGGCTGCCCTGCGGGATTTAGATCTGCGTTTCAATGGTCGCCTAATTCTAGTCGGCACCGCCGGAGAGGAAGGCCTGGGCGATTTACGGGGCATGAAAGCGGCTATGGCTCGCTATGGGCAAGAGGTGGATATGGTAGTAGCCGCAGATGGCAACTTGGGTTCGGTAATCCATGAGGCCATCGCGAGCCGACGGTTAAAGGTTACCGTCACCACCGGCGGTGGCCATAGCTGGGGCGATTTTGGTGTGGCCAGTGCCATCCATGCTCTAGGTCGCATGATAGCCGACATTTCCCATCTGGAGGTACCTAAGCAACCGCGCACCACCTATAACGTGGGGGTTATTTCTGGCGGCACCTCCATCAACACCATCGCCCAACGGGCGGAAATGCTCATCGATATGCGGTCTACCTGTACTACTTGTTTAGCCAAACTGGAAAAGCAAGTGCGAGAAATACTGCAGCGGCATGCCCAGGGCGTGAAGGTGGAAATAGAGGTTGTTGGCGACCGTCCCGGTGGCTCCTTGGCGGGTGACCATCAGCTGGTGCAGTTGGCCAAGGAGATTCTAACCGCCCTCGATATCACTCCCAGCTGCAGCCCCAGCAGCACCGATGCTAATGTGCCTCTGGGCCAGGGTATACCGGCCATCTGCATTGGCATCACCAACGGAAAGGGAGCCCACCGACTGGATGAGTCTCTAGATATTCGTCCCATACCGAAAGGTATGGCCCAATTGACCGGTCTTCTGCTGACGTTGCTTAGCTAAGAGACAGGGGGGTAACGCATTAAAACCTTAGTACACCAAGTTTTAGCAACAAGGCCGGTGGTCATACGCACAGCCCATTGGGCCCGCTGATCAGTAGAGCGAAGGAGCCAAGGAAAAGCAGCGACAACTGTTCAAACTGTCTTAAACTCTCCGAGCTTATTCCAACAGAGGTTGGGCACAGGCTCTAGTATGACCTCGGCCTAGAAACACCACAGGGGCTGTTCGCAAAACTGCTTTTGCGAACAGCCCCTGTTTGCATGCTAACAAGAAAATAATCGTTCTGTCAGGGCCAGCAACTCGGCTTTGGCCGCCGTTTCCGGCAAGGGGGCTATGGCCTGGCGTGCCTTATCCACATAGCGTTGTACCAGCTGCTGGCTCCGTTTTAGGCCATCGGTACGGGAGACCAGTTGGAGAATGGCCAGTGCCTGTTGCGGGCTGCAGGTTGAGCTCAGTAGAGGCTCGAGACCGGCTGCCGCCTCTTTGTCTTCTAAAGCATAGAGCAAGGGTAGGGTATAAATACCACTACGAATGTCCACGCCCACCGGTTTCCCCAGTTGGGAACGATCGGCCATATAATCTAGCATATCATCGTAAATTTGAAAGGCCATGCCAAAGAATATTCCATACCTGCTTAAAGCCCGTATGGTTCTTGTCGGCGCCTGGGTTTGCTCGGCCCCTGCTGCAATGCTGAGGCTAAACAGGGCCGCCGTCTTGCCGTGGATGCGTCGGAGATAGTTGTAGATGCTCACCCTTTGGTAACGGCTGGCAAACTGGCTGACCTCGCCTTCACAAATATGGATCATGGTTTTGGCCAATTCGGTCATGTGTTGGCCCGCATTGGCCTCCGCCAGTAAGAGCATCGCTTTAGTGAGTAGCCAATCTCCTGTAAATACCGCAATCTCATTACCATAAGTGGCCTGCACCGTAGGCTGGCCGCGGCGGAGAGGGGAGTGGTCAATGATGTCATCATGGACCAAGGTAGCCGTGTGCAACAGCTCACTGGCGGCTGCAATCTTGGTCACCGCCGGATCTTGCCTGGTGCCAAAGGAAGCCCCCAGTAGGGTTAGAGCGGGGCGAATCCGTTTCCCGCCCGACAAGACCAGCTGGCTTGTAACTTGCTCAAGTAGGGCTTCACGAGAGCGGAGAGCTTGCTGTAGGTGTTCTTCAACCTCTTTCAGCCCTGCTATTAACTCCGCCGACTGGAATAATGGCATGCCAAAGCCTCCTCATTAGTGACTCAAATTAAGCTAGTAGGGGGCGTAGATGTTCAGGAATAGTAACCATTTTGGTCTTCAGCAATGACCGTAGTAGAACTAGAGTTGTAAAACCGACTGCCAAGCCGGTTAAGCCGGCCGATAGCAGGAGTAAGGGTAAATAGAGAAAGATACCTAGTGTGCGCACAATTAGGGCAGCCACCAGCAACTGGCCCAGATTATGGAACACGGCCCCCACCACACTGATGGCCGGTAGGCTAACCCAGTTGCTTGCCCGGTGCACCAGTAAATACATAACCAGCATGCTGAAAAGACCACCGGTGAGGCTAAACAGAAAACTGGATAAACCGCCACCAAATGCGGTTGCTAGAATAGTTCTACCCACCACCAGCAATGTTATTTCTGGTAAAGGTAAGATAAAAATGGCTGTTAAGGTCACTATGTTGGCTAAGCCCAGCTTTACTCCCGGAACGGGCAATACGGGCAGCGGCAGTGCTCTTTCTGCCACATGCAAGGCTAGTGCTAACGCAATCATTATCCCCAAAAACACAATTCTTCTTGCAGTACTCATTGCTTCCCCCGGTTCTTTTATGGCATCAGCGTATATTTCGGGTCGGTAATCGTCAGCTGCTGCCTTATGCCTGCAGTGGCAAAGACCCGATACTCGTCATCAATAATAACGGCTTCCACCTCGGCCAGGCTATTAATCAGCTCCAACCCTGCTTCTCGTCCTAGGGCGAACACACTAGTGCTAAGGGCATCCGCATCTATCGACTTGGTGGTAACAATTGTTACGCTCAGAAGTCCCGTATCCGCCGGATAGCCGGTGGCCGGATCTAGAATGTGGTGGTAGACCTGGTCATCCACTTCTAAGAACCTTTCGTAAGGACCCGAGGTAACAAGGGTTGCGTCTTGTACGGCTAGGATGGCGATGTATTGGTTGCGTTCTTCTTCCGGATCTTGAATGCCGATTTTCCATGACTCATTATTAGGGTTTGTTCCTAACACATAGATATTTCCACCCAAATTGATTAACGCTTTCTTTACCCCATGGGCTTTAAGTATGGCACCCGCTTCATCGGCCGCATATCCTTTAGCAATGCCGCCCAAATCGAGGCCCATACCCGCCTGGGGCAAGTAGACTGTCTTCTGGGTAGCATCCAGCTCCACCGCCCGGTAATCCACCAGCGGCAGTTTAGCTTCAATTTCGGCCGGTGCCGGCACCCGTGCCTCGTCGGTCCCGATCTGCCATAATTTCACCACCGGCTGAATGGTGGGATCAAACTTCCCTCCCGTTAGCTCCGCGTACCGTAGCGCCTTCTCGATAACAAAAAAGGTATCCTCACTAACGGTTACCGCTTCCTGGCCGGCCTTTTGGTTAATAGTTGCAATCTCGCTGTCTAGACTGTTTGCTGTCATACGGTCTTCGATTTCCTGCAGGCGAACGAAACACCGTTCCACTGCAGTTGGGGCCCGTCGGCCAAAGGCCCTAATTTCCATGTAAGTTCCCATTAGAAATTCGGCCTGACTAGCTTCGCGGTTATCGGCTGACCGCCAAATCCCCACACCAATAACCAGCGCTAAAAAAAATAGGCTTAACCAGATGAAATTTCTGCGCATCCGCGACCTCACTCCCAGCCATTGCTTGCGAAAATCTTAGAATCGATTTATTATAGCATATAAGGGCAAAGAACAAAGCCGGAGCCA
Source organism: Bacillota bacterium (assembly GCA_012727835.1). The sequence continues at coordinate 1,089 of JAAYGE010000138.1, read as the reverse complement.
TGCGGCTTCCGGCTTCAATTCTAAATTCAGGTGATGTTACCTAGCAGCTTGAGCTAGTGCCTGCTCTACTGCATCTTTAGCTTGTTCCGTAGTGCCTGTAGCGCCGGTAACACCCTCGATATCGGTACCGTTGTTGGCAACGAATTGCTCTGGTAGAGTCTCAATAGCTTCGAAGTACTCGGGGTAGGGGTAGCTGTCATCTTTGCGGACAAAGCTGGTGCTACCGTCATCATTTTGCTTAGCAGTGGTGGAAACGAGCTTTACATCGGTGATCTTATCGTTTTCGATAGTAACCCAAGCGATAGTCCAGCCCTTGTCGTTCTGCTCCGAGATAGCCATGAAGGTGCCATCAAAGTATTGGTTGCTGGAGGCGGGTTCTACCAATGCCTTTTCCATAGCACGCTTAACAGCTTGCTTCGACTGTTCCGAAGTACCGGTTGCCCCGGTGATGCTGTCCACATCCCAAGTATTCTTATTGACCATTTCCTCAGCTAAATCAACGATAGCGGAATGGTATTCGGCGTAAGGATAATCCTCCGTTTTCTCTAGGCCGAGGCTATCCAAACCAACTAGTGATACCGATTCAATCTTATCGTCCTTGACCGTTACTTCGGCCCGCATGTAGCCTTTGTCATTGGCGTCGGATACGGCCACGTAAGTACCATCCTTGTACGTGGTCGAAGGCGTAGCAGGCTGCTGATTACAGCCGACCAACAGGGCCACCGATAGGGCCAGTACCATAGATAATGACAGTAGTTTTTTCACTATGCTTTACCTCCTCTTTGGTAGAAACACTACGGCCATTGCTGTAATATTTGTATATAGTGAATATGAAACTCTTAGCTATTACGATAAAGCATACTGGCCCATTTGGCAAGATAGAATTCCGCTCGTCTTGTAATTTTTTTAACGTGCCGTGGATAGCAACAAAAAGCCGCTCCTTTTTGAGCGGCTTTTTACGGCATTTAGAAGGGGATGGTGCCAGTGAAGGGGAAACCATCCACCCGGATGGCCGGCAATACAGAAGTGTAGCGGGACCAGCAATCTCGTACCAGTCGGCGGTCGGGGGAAATACCGGTTACCCGGGAG
>JAAYGE010000137.1 GCA_012727835.1 Bacillota bacterium | reverse complement strand
GCCTTAACCATGTGGGGCCGATTCAGTTGGACAGCATGAGTGCAGCGGAGGAATTTGGGCAAATCACCATGCGGGAGGCGAAGGTGGAAGCCCAACTGCAATCAGGTGTAACTCTACGGGCCGCCGTCCAGTCCACTGAAAATGAGGGGCAACAAGATACCTATTTGATGCTCAGCCTGTATGATCGCTCGGCAAAGCCAAACCTCCCCGCCATGTATGCCTTAGTGACAAAAGGTACCGCCACTCTAGGTGCCAAACCGGAACACGCTACCCAATTGGTGGGCGTTTTAGAGGGCCAATTATCTCCCGAGCGGGTAGCCGAATTGGTGGCCCAGATCATGCGGGATACAGAGGCGGAAATGAAAAATATCTATCAGGACGGCCCCCTCGTCTCGGTCAGTGGTTATTCAGCTCGCCTAGACACCCACACCTATGGCAAAGGCATAGCTAACATTAACTTGGCTATGCGCTACAATGCGGAAGAAAATAATACCCGGATCTATTTAGGCTGCCCGAGTGTTTGGGAGTCCATTTAGAATAGGCAATGGCAAGAATTCTAATTCGAGGCCAGAAGCAGCTGCAGGGACAGGTGCAAATTAGCGGTGCCAAAAACGCCGCTTTACCCATTTTAGCCGCATCCGTGTTGGCCGGGGAGGGAGAGAGTGCCTTAACCCCCGTTCCGTGGCTCAACGACGAGAAAGTGATGTTGGATCTGCTCCAGTCCCTGGGTGCAGAAATTGAGACCGATGGTGTGGGGACCGTTTTTGTGCGGGCAGCAAATCTGACCGGTTGGGAAGCCCCCTATGAGTTGGTCAATCGCATGCGAGCTTCCGTGTTGATCATGGGGCCCCTGTTAGCCCGTCTAGGCCGGGCGCGGATTTCTTTGCCCGGCGGCTGCGCCATTGGCAGTCGACCCATCGACCTACACTTGAAGGGTTTTGCCGCCTTGGGAGCCGATGTGCAGGCCAATCACGGCTATGTGGAAGTGCGCGCTGAGAAATTGAGGGGAGCCCATATCTAATTGGATTACCCCAGTGTGGGCGCTACCGAGAATATTATGATGGCCGCCACCCTAGCTGCAGGGACTACTGTTATAGAAAATGCGGCGGCCGAACCTGAAATCGTTAACTTGGCCCAGTTCTTAAATAATATGGGTGCACAGATTTCCGGCTTTGGTACCGATCGGGTGGAAATACGGGGTGTGGAGCATTTAACCGGCACTCAACAGGTGATTATCCCCGATCGAATTGAGGCGGCCACCTACCTTATTGCGGGGTTGTTAGGAAAGGGCAAAGTAACCGTTGCCCCCGTCGATATCGAGGCCTTGCAGGCGGTCTTAGCCAAACTGCGGGAGGCAGGATGCAATATTATCAGCGAGCGGGAGGGGGAGTTAACCGTTCTTCCTTCACCCCATCTGCGAGCTATCGATGCCCAAACCTTGCCTTACCCGGGCTTTCCCACCGATTTGCAACCCCAGTTGTTAGCCCTATTAACCCAAGCCGAGGGCGCCAGCCTAATTACGGAAACGGTTTTCGAGAACCGTTTCCAGCATGTGCCCGAACTCTGCCGCATGGGGGCCCAAATAAAAGTTAGCGGTCGTCAGGCATTGGTGCGGGGGCCCAGCCAATTAACCGGCACCACCGTAGCTGCCACCGACTTACGCGCTGGAGCAGCCCTCATCTTGGCCGGATTGGTGGCACAAGGAGAAACTATTGTCACCGATGACTATCACATTGACCGTGGTTATGTGCAAATTGTAGAGAAACTACGGGCCTTAGGAGCCGATATAGAACGGCTGCCTGACTGACGCTGTCGCATGAAAATTCGCGCGGGCGGGCAGCGGGATGTACACGGTACAAGATATAAGGTTACCGGTGGAGGAGCCGAGGGGATCTGCGTAAGCACAGTTGGCGTTAGCCAGTGCCCTAGCAGAGCTCCTCGGCTCCAACATGTAGGGGCCTCTTTTTGTTTAGGCATAATTCGGGGGCCCGTCCAATAGTTATAGGTGTAGCTAAACTTGACTCAAAAGGGGGCCCGAACCCGGTGCGACCAATGTTTGCAGTACTTATTGGGGTTACTATTGTGGTTCTCATCCTGCCAACCATGATTGTGGGCGGCTGGGAAAAGGTGGCGCCAACTCCGATGGAGCAGCAACCGGAAGTTAAGCTGCAGGTGTATGTGGTCGATAGTCAGCAACTGGTTTCCCTTGACTTGGAGGACTATGTAAAAGGAGTGGTAGCAGCCGAAATGCCGGCCTCCTTTCACCAAGAGGCTTTAAAAGCACAAGCTGTGGCCGCCCGCACCTATGCCGTTAAGCGAGCCACCGTTTTCGGAGGCAAAGGGTGTACTGCCCATCCGGGAGCCGACCTGTGTACCGACCCGGCTCATTGCCAGGCCTGGTTGGCACCGGCCGAATTACAGAAGAAATGGGGCATGATCGAATATCAGAATTACTGGCAGAAAGTTTCCCAGGCGGTAGCGGAAACCGCCGGGCAAATAATTACCTATCAGGGGGTTGTTATTGACCCGCTTTTTCATTCCACCTGTGGTGGGCAAACGGAGGATGCGGGTGCCGTTTGGCAGCAATCCTTCCCTTACCTGGTGCCGGTCACCTGTAATTATTGTAAGCATTCACCTAAGCTGCAAACAGAGCAAAGATATAGTTTAACCGCCTTTGCAGCAGCTCTGCGGGAGCTGGACGGTTCCATTACCGTTACTGCCCAAACGTTGCGCTCCCAATCACCGGCCTTTAGTGTGTCACAGAAAACTCCCACCGGTAGGGCGGCTACCGTCAGTCTGGGCGGTAGAAGCTTAAAGGCTACGGCTTTACGTTCGGCCTTAGGGCTCAACTCCACCCGTTTTAACTACAAGATTGAAGGAGATCAGATTGTTTTCCAAGTTCGGGGTTATGGTCATGGAGTGGGCATGTGCCAATACGGTGCCGATGGCATGGGGGAAGCGGGAGAAGACTATCGGACTATTTTAAAACACTATTATCAAGGAACAGAAATAAGTAATATTCGTTAAGTATTTTCTGTCGAAGTTAGTCTTTACATGTCGAGTAATATATAATTATTAAGGTGGCACAGCTAAAAGGGGTGATCAACTGGTGCAATCCGTCGTTTATCATAAAGAACCCGAAAAAACCGAACTGCTAGAACAGGCCCCAATCACCTGGGTGATGGAAAATCTGCCCGGCGGCATAATTACCATTAATCAAGAGGAAATTATTACCGTCTTTATTTGTCCGGCTTTTAAGGAGTTGGGCTGTACCTCGGCTAATATGGTGGGCAAACATATCAGTGCTTTTCATGAACGGTTTGGTACTTCTACCGAGGGTTCGCCTCTGTTGGAGTCTTTACATAAGGGTGTGAAGTCGCGGCGTATCAGCCATCGGCTGGGTCGCTACTTCGAGGCATTAAATCAACCTCTCTATAATGACCGGGGGCAAATTCAAGGGGCTGCCTGTCTATATATCGATGTTACCGAGCGGGTTTTGCAGGAGCAGGAATTAAAACGTCTAGAGAGGGCCCAAATGGTGGGACAGTTGGCTGCCAGTCTGAGCCATGAAATCCGCAATCCGCTGACGGTGGTGCGGGGGCACCTGCAATTTTTATCCACCACTGAAGGGCGGGATTAGTTGTGTGAGCAATATGAGCTCATGATTGAGCAGCTGGATCGGGTCAATACTATGCTACAAGATTTTCTGTCCCTGGCTAAGGATCGGTTGAGAGAGCCTACTTTAGTTTCCTTGACGACTATAGTCACTCGGCTGCAACCTATGCTAGAGAGCGAAGCCTATTTAGCCGGTATTCGGTTACAGATTGACGCAGAAGAAACGCCCGAATTTCTGGTATGTCCCGACGATATCCAGCAATTATTATTAAATCTTTATCGTAATGCCCTGGAGGCCACACCAGTGGGCGGCTCGGTTTTAGTTAAGGTGGGCTTAGAGGGAGAGCAAGCCTATCTCAAGGTTAGCGATACGGGTTGTGGTATGACGCCAGAATTGCTGGCTAAGGTAGGTACTCCTTTTATGACTACCAAACCAAACGGTACGGGCTTAGGTATGGTCCAGTGCATGAATATCGCCAAGTCCTATGGAGCTAAGCTGGCTATCAAATCCCAGCCGCGACAAGGTACTTGCGTGACAGTGAGCTTTCCCATAAGTAACTGAAAGGGGGTGGCGCCATGCCTCCCCCTTGACTCCTTTATGGAGATGGGCTACTGTCTAAACAGCCATAAAGATGGGGAGGTTTTCTTGTGAATTTTGCCGATCGCCTTATCGCAGCAATTAGAGAAAAGAAGAGCCATGTGGTTGTAGGGTTGGACCCTCGCTGGCAGGCTTTGCCGCCGCAACTGAAGGCCGTTGCCACTTTACACAATGATTTGGGCCCCCAAGCGGCCGCTTTAGCCTTTTATCAGTTTGGACGAGCCATTATCGATGCGGTTCACGACATCGCCGTGGCTATCAAACCCCAGCTGGCCTTCTATGAGCAGTATGGCCCCTGGGGCATGCATGCCCTAGTTCAAACGGTGGAGTATGCTAAGGAGCAAGGCCTACTGGTGATTGCCGATGCTAAGCGGGGGGATATCGGTAGTACCGCCATGGCCTATGCCCAAGCCTATTTGGGCGGCCTCACCGGTGCCGATGAGCCGGCCTGGTCACTACAGGCCGATGCGGTCACCGTCAATGCCTATCTAGGTAGCGACGGCGTGGAGCCCTTCCTGCAGGCGGGGGCTGCATCGGGCAGCGGCCTTTTCGTTCTGGTCAAAACCTCCAATAAATCTTCGGGGGAGTTGCAGGACCAGATAATTGACGGGGAACCGGTATATGCCCGTATGGCCCGCATGGTAAACACCTGGGGAGAAAGTTTAGTCGGTGAGGAAGGCTATTCCAGCGTGGGGGCGGTGGTGGGAGCCACCTATCCGCAGGAAGCGGCCCAATTACGCCAACTGATGCCACGAACTCTGTTTTTAGTACCCGGCTATGGGGCCCAAGGAGGCACGGCGCAAGACGTATTGCCCGCCTTTAACCCCGATGGCTTAGGCGCGGTCGTCAACTCCTCCCGTGGTATAATCTTTGCCTATCGGCAAGATGCCCAGTTCGGACCCGAAAAGTATGCCGACGCAGCCCGGGCCGCCGCCATCCGCATGCGGGATGATATCAACCGGGCTTTGGCTAATCGTTAACGGAAAGTCCGGTAACCGATTTAAGGAGACGTGGTATACGCACCGTGCTCCAGCAGAGTCCCTTGGCTCTGGAATCAGGTGTGCAACCTACCTTCAGGTACTGGCCTAGTCAAGGTATAGCAAACTGTATTTTGGCTAGACTCATACCTGGAGGTGAAAAAAGTGCTTAAAGCTAGATATCATAAGTTACGCTTAAGACTTTCCCTTTGGCGTTGTCGTATATGGAATTGGTTTAAAATAAAGGTCGGTTCTTTCCGTCTAACAAAACGAGGGCTAATAGGAATTTATTTGTCTTTGGTAGTATTAATAGGAGCCCTCTTTGTCTATCGCTTTCACAGCCCACCGTCGCCTCAGGTGCAGAATCCACTGGGGGATGATGACATTATAGCCACTGCTCCCAGTGAGATGCGCGAAAGGCCGGAGGAGCAGGAGCAAGCGGGTGAGACGAATCCTGAACGGGAGGCAACGACCCAGACCAATAAGTCTGCCACGAACAAGGAGCAGGAGGTCACAGCACCGCCCAACGAAGAACCCGTCGAGCCGGTGGTTGCCGTAGTGGTGGAACTAGAAGAGCTCCACTGGCCCTTAGCCACCGCCTCCATACAAAACGGTTATACCTTAAGTGCTAAGTCGGCCACCTTGGGTGATTGGCGCCCCCACTTGGCCGTCGATCTTGCCGCCGAAAGGGGGGCCGAGGTGCTAGCCGCCGCCGCTGGCACCGTAAGCAAACTGGTGACCAATGATCCCTACTGGGGCACCAACATTACCATTGACCATGGCGGTGGATGGTCAACCACCTACAGCAATATTGCCAATCCAACGGTGAAAGTGGGAGACCGGGTGACCGCCGGCCAGGTGATTGGGCAGATAGAGGAAAATCCGCCTGTTGAAATGTTAGATCCCCTCCACTTACATTTCGTTCTTCTCCATAATGGTCAACCGGTAGACCCCAACAGTAAATGGCAACCCTAGTCATTTAAGCTGGCTTTTGCAGCAAAATGCTTGCAAGAGCCAGCTTTCTGGTTTTTCGGCATATCCCTTCCCTTGGCTCATATATATTTACTGAAGTTAGTAGCTACGGGGGGAGGCGGCTAGTGTGAACGACCACATTTATCAGCGAGTGCTAGAAATAGCTC
>JAAYGE010000136.1 GCA_012727835.1 Bacillota bacterium | reverse complement strand
CGACCAGCTAGATCGCGGATGCGTGTTACCAAATCGGGATCTGATGTGACCCAGACTTCAGCCAGTTCGGGTATTTCCTTTTTGGTGTTGGCACTGATGCGGCTTTTCAGCTCATTTTCCTTATCGCCGGAAAGTTGGTCACGCAAGTCGACCCCCACCATGGCCACATTGCCCACCACCAGAGCATAGCTCGATTTTACTTCCGGCATGGCATTGACCAATTTAACTACCCGGTCAGCAACGGTGGCTTGCACGTTTTGCTGGTCTGGTTGCGGTGCAACTGGTGTGTTGGGCGTAGGCGTTGGTGCAGGGCGCCGCATGGGCATACAACCTGCCAGGCTTGCTATTACGAGTGCTAATACTGTCAGTCGAATTAGCTTTTTTCGCATGGCAGCCTCACCTCCTTTAACCTAGGTTTCCCTCGGGTGGAGGGGAACATGTTGCCAAAAACGTGCAAGTTAACTAACAAGTAACGTATAATAGGACTGATCGTTTCGAGTAGAGGTGAAAGATGAACAAGCTTCGTATTCTAGTAACAAATGATGACGGAATTATGGCATCGGGTTTACGTTGTTTGGTTGCAGAGTTGAGCAAGATCGGCACCGTCTTTGTTGCTGCTCCCGACCGCGAGCGCAGTGCCACTGGCCATGCGATTACCATGTTTCAGCCCTTACGAGCCAAGTCAATGGAAGTACCGAGGGCTAAAGCCGCTTACGCCATCAGTGGTACGCCGGCTGATTGTGTGAAGTTAGCTGTGGATGCCCTCTTTCCGGAGCAGATTGACCTGGACGTATCTGGGATCAACCGGGGAGCCAATTAGGGCACTGATGTTCTCTATTCGGGTACCGTTTCTGCAGCTCTAGAAGCAGTCATGTTGGGATTGCCAGCGGTTGCTTTTTCGTTAGCTGAATATAGGAATCCGGTCTTCGAGCCGGCAGCCCAGCTGGCCCGCCATTTGGTGCAAGCCGTAGGTGAAAAATCATGGCCCCACGACACCTTGCTGAATGTGAATTTTCCCCAACAGGAGCTCTCGCAACTGCGGGGAATAAAAGTCACTACCCTGGGCCAACTGCGTTATGATAATCCGGTACTGGAGCGTAAGGATCCCTGGGGAGGGACATATTATTGGTTGGCAGGGCAGGAGCCAATAGATAATAACGTGGAGCCCACCGATGTTTGGGCTGTAAGAAACGGTTATGTTTCTCTCACGCCAATTCAGTTCGACCTGACCAACTACCGTTTACTCGATACTATTAGCGCGTGGAATTTGCAACTACCAAACAATGGAGAGGAGTAGAGGATGTTGCAGGACGGTATCAAGTTAACGCCTCCGGAGCCGCTGACAGTACTAGCCAGTAAGAAGATTGCAGCCCATCCGGAACTATATAAGATCATTGATATGTGTAATCGTACTTTGCGAGATCACGGTTTTATCTTCGGTTTGAGTAAAGATGGAGAGGAAATGGTGGTAACCATCTACAAAGCCTAAAAATAACGCCCCCAACTCGCGAGGGGGCGGCAAAGGTTTAATTGGAACGGTGGTTAGATTTCGCCCAGGGGCGGTGATGCTTGCAGCGGAGAACAGGACGAGGACCCAATGAATGATGGACATGACGAATTTCCTCGATAATACCCAGTTCCTCGGCCATTTCCAGCTGCCAATGTTCTATATCAGCCCATATTTGTTCATTGCGTTTGGGTGGTTCTTTTCTCATATCCGCCCCTCCTGTAAAATTAGTGTTGCCAATATGCAAACTGAACATGCATAAACCGTCCAAAAGGGCAGGTTACCGGTAACAAATGGCGAACTTAGTAATAGGAATAAGATTTCCAAACTATAATGTGTTACCGGTTTGGAAGCAAAGGAAGGAGGAGTTGCATCTTGCAGACCAAAGAGTTTTTGAAGCAAATGGTCGAGGCCACCGGAGTGTCCGGTTCCGAAGGCCCAGTGGCCGATCTTATTAGCCAAGTTTTTAGCGATATGTGCGATGACGTGCGCCGAGACGTGTTAGGCAATGTGATTGGCCTTAAACAGGGTTGCGGTGAAGGTAAACGCCCGACCATTATGCTGGCGGGGCACATGGACGAAATTGGCCTCATGGTGACCAAAATCGACGAAAAGGGATTCCTCAAGTTTACCCAGGTTGGGGGGGTAGATCAACGCACCTTGGTGGCACAAGAGGTGGTTGTGCACGGGCGTGAAGATGTGATGGGCATCATTGGTCTCAAACCGCCTCATTTAGTTCCACCGCAAGATCGGAACAAAGCTATTCCTATGCATGAATTACAAATCGATTTGGGATTACCGGTGGAGCGGGTTAAAGAATTGGTCAGCGTCGGTGATGTGGTAACTATTAAACGTTCCTTTATGGAACTTGGGGAAGATATTGTGTCCTGCAAGGCGATGGATGATCGGGCTGCTGTAGCCGTTATCTACGAGTGTCTGCAGGAGCTGAAAAAGCTGAAGCATACGGCCGATGTTTACGCTGTGGCTACCACCCAAGAAGAAGTAGGGTTGCGGGGCGCTACTGTGAGTACATATGGTATCAATCCGGATATCGGTATTGCTCTGGACGTTTGCCACGGAGCCATGCCTGGGGTTCCGGAACAGGATACGGCCCCCATGGGTAAGGGCCCGAGTATTGCTTTCGGTGCCAACATCCATCCTAAGGTTTTTGAGCAACTGGTTAAGTTGGCTAAAGAATACAACATCCCCTACACGCTGGACCCCACTCCTGCTGGCACCGGCACCGACCTCTGGGCCATGCAGGTGGTGCGGGCAGGTATTCCTACTGCGCTGCTGTCAATTCCTTCTCGCTACATGCATACTTCGGTGGAAACAGTAAGTATGACGGATATAAAATTGGCGGGGCGTTTGCTGGCCTACTTCATTGCTAGCATCGATACCGCCTTTGTGGAGGGATTGCTATGCTATTAAAGAAACTCTCCGAAGCCTTTGGGCCTTCTGGTTACGAGCATGAAGTACGCACCATATTAGAAGAAGAACTTAAAGATTATGTTGGCGTCTGGCAACGGGATGCTCTGGGGAACCTTATAGCTTGTAAAGAAGCTGCTAAAGGTCCACGGGTCATGTTAGCTGCCCACATGGATGAAGTGGGCCTTATGATCAGCCATGTGGACGATGCGGGTTTGCTCCATTTTCACAAGGTGGGCGGCATCGACGATCGGGTGCTGGTATCCAAACCGGTTTTGGTAGGCAAAAACCGGGTACCTGGTGTAATAGGGGCGAAGGCTATCCATTTGCAGCGTCCCGAGGAACGCACCCAGGTAATTCCCCATCGCTCCCTTTTCATCGATATAGGTGCAAAGAGTAAGGATGAGGCCTTGGCAAAGGTCAAGCTTGGTGATTATGTCATCTTTGCCACCGAGTATGGGGAATTTGGTGAAGGCCTAGCTAAGGGGAAAGCCTTGGACGATCGAGCCGGCTGTTTTGTGTTAGCTGAGGCACTAAAAGAAGAGTACAATTTCCCTCTCTATGGCGCCTTTACTGTGCAGGAGGAAATCGGCTTAAGGGGCGCCGGTGTGGCGGCCTACGCTATCGAGCCCGATTTAGGCATCGTGATAGAGGGCACCACCTGTAATGATGTTTCAGGCATGGAGGAGCATGAATATAGTACGGTTTTGGGCGGTGGCCCGGCTATTACCTTTATGGATACCGCTTCCATCGGCAATCGGGCTATGATCCAAGAGTTGGTTCGTATTGCGGAAGAGAATAATATTCCCTATCAATTTAAAGGTACTGTGACCGGAGGCAATGATGCGGGCCGTATTAATGTCAGTCGCGCCGGAGTGCCCGTGGTAGCCATTTCCATTCCTTGTCGTTATATCCATTCGCCGGTTTCAGTTCTCAGTTTGGAGGATGTGCGAAACACTACCAAATTGATTAAACTTTTCTTACGTAGTATCGAAGGAGGTTTTCGGGTATGAAAGAACTGATCAAACGCTTAGTTGAAACCTATGGCCCTGCCGGTAACGAGGAAACTATACGCAATTTGATCATGGAAGAAGTTAAGCCCTACGTAGATGAGATACACGTAGACGCTTTGGGTAACCTGATCACTGTAAAACGCGGTGGCGGTAAGAAGTTGATGTTGGCTGCCCATATGGACGAAATCGGCGTCATGGTCACCAGCATCGACGATAATGGCTTCTTGCGTTTTTATGGTGTGGGAGGCATTTCGCCCTTTAGCCTCATCGGTAATCGTTGCTACTTCGCCAATGGAACGGTAGGTGTTTTCGGTATAGAACGTTTAGACGCTATGAAAGACCTGACTATGAACAAAATGTTTATCGATATTGGTGTGGATAGCAAAGAAGAGGCATTAAAGAAAGTCAATATCGGTGATGTGGCCGCTATTAAACGGGAGTTTTGTGACCTAGGTAAACGCTTGGTATCGAAGGCTATGGACGACCGCATAGCCTGCGCTATACTGATTGAGGCTTTAAAGCAGGTGGAAAACCAGGCCTATGACATTTATGCCGTATTCACTTCCCAAGAAGAGGTAGGTTTGCGCGGGGCTCGTGTAGCTGCCTACGGTATCAGTCCTGATCTGGGCATTGCTATCGATGTAACGCGCACCGGCGATACACCTAAGAGTGCCACCATGGCCGTAAGTTTAGGTAAGGGCCCAACCGTTAAAGTAAGGGACTCCAGCGTACTCTGCACACCGGCAGTGCGTCGCCATATGGAAGAGGTGGCCAAGGCTAACGACATTCCTTACCAGCTAGAAGTATTAGAAGCGGGAGGAACCGATGCGGGCGCTATTCAATTAACTAAGAGTGGTATCCCTGCTGGCGTCATGTCTATCCCTTGCCGGTATATCCATACGGCCTCGGAAATGGTGGACTATGACGATGTACAGTTGGGTGTACGCTTCCTGGTTAAACTTATGGAGACGGAATACCAAGGTTAAGCAGCAGTCTTGCAAAGGCAATTAACTGAGAAGGCCAGTTAAGCTGGCCTTCCTTACTTATGATGGCCATCGGGGTTGGGCAGGATAAACGTGGCTTATGAAGAATGTGAAGCAAAGGAATGTGTAGTAGGGGGCACACATACCTCTTAAAGAAGGCTAGGAGCTTAGAGCTGCTCCGGCAAACTGAGATGAGGGGAGTTGGCTCACATGGAAGTAAGACAAAGATATTACCGCCGACGGCGCTCTAGTTTGGGGATTATTGCGTTGGTGCTAGTTGTGTTTTCTGTAGGAGTATTGTTTGGCGCTAATCTGCGCAGCATAGCCCATCGCTTTGGGATTCATTTGGTGGATAATTCTTTTGCCAAACTAGAAGCCATATATTCCTGGGTTAAGCAACACCATGTGGACCCCGATGCTTTAGATCCGTTACGGGCCGTGGAAGATGCTATACGGGGAATGTTACCCCATGTGGATGGCGGATACACCCGCTATGAATCGGCGGAAGAAGCGAAGGAGTTTACCCAATCGACCTTGGAGGGCAAATATTCGGGGGTAGGTATTCAGTCTAAACCTCCGGTAGGTGGCGAAATGGAAGTAGAGATCGTTTTCCGTGGATCGCCCGCCGAAGCCAGTGGAGTCAAGGTTCGTGATAAGATTATTGCAGTAGATGGTCAAACCATTATGGGGCTGACCCAGATGGAAATTAACAGCCGTATTCGGGGCGAAGCCGGTACCGAGGTTACTCTCACCATCCTGCGGGAAGGGGAACCGGCACCTCTGAACATTACCATCCGGCGGGGGATAATCACTCTTCCTGTCGTTGATTACTGGGTGGATGGGGAAATCGGTATCATAGCTATGAATCGCTTTACTGAAACCGCCCCAGAGCAATTAAGAGAAGCTATTGAGGCTGTAAAACAAAAGCAGGTGGAAGCCATTCTCTTGGACTTGCGTTCCAACGGTGGCGGTCTCCTGTACAGTGCTCAGGAAATTGTGGATTTCTTCCTGCCGGCTGACCAGGTAATAGTGCGTCAGGTGGATCGTTACGGCAATGAACAGATATTGAAAACCACCGGAGGTACTATTTGGGATGGCCCCTTGGCCATATTGTTGAACGGTGCTAGTGCATCCGCATCTGAAGTAGTAGCCGGCGCTCTACAAGACCATAAGCGCGCCGTCTTGCTGGGGGAGGTTTCCTTTGGCAAGGGAACCGTACAAGTCCCTTATCCATTACCGGACGGTTCACGTCTTTGGATTACCCAGTATCGCTATTTAACTCCGGCGGGACAGGATATTCATGAAAAAGGTCTTTCGCCTGATTACGTTATTGAACAACCGGAAAAAGCCCAGGTAGACGAACAGCTGCAACAAGCGGTAAAATACGTGAGGGAGAAGATGCTGCAAAAATAGTATCTTTGTAGATCTGGATAGGGGGAGGAGCTACTATGCCTATTACCGACTATGTATTAGGGTTTTTACTGGGGGTGGCCCTACTATATGTCTATTACTTGGTAGACCGTAAGTTCGTTTATCGCAAAGAAAAACTAGGTTTTTGGTCCCATATAACTAAGACCGGGTTTTTTCCAAAAAGGATGGTGGCTTATCTATTAATTTGGCTAGTGGTGTTAATCGGGTTGGTGGCCATCAAGCCATCTTTAACACCCAACACCCTCACCTATAGTTTTCTTGAATCCATCTTTAGGCTATCCATCTATCCATTTTTCGCCCTTTGTGCAATTGTTCTCATTGTGACCTTTAAGATAGCTATTTTCCCCTCGCAAGAAGATCGTTAGCTTGAGGGAGGACAGTCGTGACAGCAGAGCCCATTCTCATGATAATTGTCGCATATCTTTTGGGAAGCATTCCTACTGCCTATATTGTTGGCCGCTGGAAAGCCAACATAGATATTACCCAGCATGGTAGTGGAAATGTGGGTGGTACCAACGCCTTTCGGGTGTTGGGGGCCGGACCAGCGCTTTTAGTGGCTTTTATTGATATTAGCAAGGCGCTAGTGCCAACCTGGTGGGCTGCACGTCTCTTTGGAAGTGCTACCTGGCCCACAGTGGTTACAGCCTTGGCCGCCATATTAGGCCACAATTATTCTGCCTATTTGGGGCTGCGAGGAGGCAAAGGCATTGCCAGCACTTTGGGTGCTTGTATAGTGCTCTTTCCTCGGCAATTGCTAATCCTTTTGCCCTTGGCGGTGCTGGTTGTGGCAATTACGCGGTACGTGTCCTTAGGCTCAATCCTGCTGGTGGTGTCCCTACCGCTGGTATTAATAGCCCAACGTCAGGTAGCCGCTCCCGAGATCGCCTTTGCGATGAGTGTGGCTCTGTTAGGCTTGTGGCGACACCGGTCTAACATAGAGCGCCTATTACGGGGAACAGAAAACCGCCTAGGTCAAAAGAAATAGAGGGACGCTGCTGTAGGGGCGGATAATCGTGTGCCCTAAATACATTAGGTGGCCCTAACATGCTTAGGGGCTGCACAAACATTGTTTTGTGGCAGCCCTTACATTGTTAACTCTAAAAGGCTAGTGGCCAGAGAGAAATAGATGAATAGGGCCAAGGCATCGACTATGGTGGTGATAAGGGGCCCGGCCATTATAGCCGGGTCTAGTTTTAGCGCCTTAGCTACCAGTGGCAGGGTGCCGCCTACGATCTTGGCCAAAATCACGGTAGCCACCAAAGCCAGGCTAACCACCAGTGCTATTGGTCCCGGTGCCTTTTCCACAATCAGGATGCGAAAGAAGTTGACGGTGGCCAGGGCTATCCCCACTATGAGACTGACTAGCAGTTCGCGGGATAACACCTGGAACCAGTCTTTTAAGTCAATTTCACCTAATGCTAGCCCGCGAATGATAAGAGTTGATGACTGGGAACCGGCGTTGCCAGCTGTGTCCATGAGCATAGGAATAAAGACGGTTAGGATTACCAAGTTGGCTAATAACCCTTCAAAGTGCTTAAGGATCTGCCCGGTAAAGGTGGCCGACAACATCAAAATCAGTAGCCAGGGTAACCGTTGTTTAGCCAAGGCCAATACTGGTGTGCCCAGGTAGGGAACTTCGCTGGGCGTCATCCAGCTCATCTTTTGCATATCTTCTGTTGCTTCCTCGTCCACCACATCAAGCACGTCATCGGCGGTAACTATGCCTTTGAGTATCCCCTGATCATTCACCACCGGTAGAGCAAACAGATGATAACGCCGGAACAAATCGGCCACCACTTCCTGATGATCGTTCTCATGCACGGTGACCGGGTTGGAGCGCATAATTGTCGACACCTTTGTCTGGGGAGACGCCAGTACCAATTCACGCAGCGAAAGGACACCCAGTAGTCTTTGCTGCGCATCGGTGACATACACATAATAGGCCGTTTCCGCCTCCTGGGCATCGCGCCTAACAATGGCCAGGGCTTCCTCGCTGGTCCATTCGGGACGTACGGCCAACAATTCGGTGGCCATAATCCCCCCCGACGACTCAGCCGCATAGGCCAGTAGTTCCCTTACTTCAGTGGCGTCGGCGGCCAAAGCATTTAGCAGCGATTCGCGGGCTTCTTCCGGTATGGAGCCTAAAAGGTCCGCTCGGTCATCACTGGGCATAACGCGGATAGCTGCCGTCATCTTATCCCGCGGCAATAGAGCTAGAATCCGCCAGGAAGTGGGGGCATCCCATTCTTCAAGCATGAGGGCGATATTATGGACATTCAGCACCGCTAAGACGGCTTTTAAATCCTGTTCGCTTAGAGAAGCTAAAATGTCCGCCACGTCGGCAGGCGGCAAATATTCTAGCAGCCAATGGACTGTAGTCGGCTCTGTTTGCAAGCGTTGTTTTAAATCAGCTAGAATTAAGATCGCTTCAGCCCACTTTCTTGATCTACCTATAGAGTTACCAATTGGGCGCATCCATAACAAAAACAAAAAACGAGAGTCGCTAAGACTCTCGTTGTATTTGCTATCATGGCAGGGGTGGCAGGACTCGAACCCGCAACCGACGGTTTTGGAGACCGCTACTCTACCAATTGAGCTACACCCCTGTGTCACATTGATTATTATAGTACAGTGTAGAGCAGTCGTCAAGATGTTTAATAGAACGTGTGTATAGGAGTGAAGGGCATGTTATTGACTATCGACATTGGTAACACCCAAATAGTTTTCGGAATTTTTAAGAGCGAAAAACTGGAGGCTACTTGGCGTTTGGCCAGCGATTTGCACCGTACTGCCGATGAATATGCAATGTTAATGGAGCAGGCTATGGAGCGCAAAGGCTTCAGACCGGTGGATATTAACGCTGTTATCATCGCTACCGCTTCGCCCACTCTACAGACAACTATTGAGGCCGCCATTAGATCCTGTAGTTTGCCGGCTCCACTCCTGGTAGGTCCGGGAATCAAGACTCGCTTGCCCATCCGCTTTGAGCAACCGACCGATCTGAGCGGCGACCGCATTGCCAATTCGGTTGCCGCCCATTTTCTTTATGGTAAAGGGCCAACAATTGTGGTTGATTTTGGCACAGCCACCGGCTTCGACGGGGTCTCGGCGAAGGGCGAATATTTAGGCGGCGGGTTAACACCGGGTATTCGTATAGCTTCGGAAGCCTTAGTCAACAAAGCGTCCCGCATTCCACGGGTGGATTTCACCGCTCCTGGGCAAGTTATCGGTCGGACCACTACCCAGGCTTTACAGGCTGGCCTTCTTTATGGCCATGTGGATTTGCTAAATGGCATATTGCAGCGCATTAAGAAGGAGATTGGACCGGCAAAAGTAATTGCCACTGGCCAGGATGCCCACATGTTTACGTCTTTAAGTAATCAACTAGACCTGATTGAGCCCCATTTAACTTTATACGGTTTACGCCTATTGTATCAGTTCAATAGCTAGAGCGGTCTGTGGCTAAAGGTTCCTCCTCCTGGATACAATAAGCCTGCAAGAGCTTCAACAAGGAGGGAAAACAATGCCAGAGCTTGGCCGCCCAGAACTAACTACCAAAGAGCTGGCCATGATTGAAGATCAGCTGGCCCATGAACAATTGGCCATTGCTAAACTGCGCTCCTATGCGCTGCAGGCGACGGACCCGGAAGTGCAGCGCCTATGTGAGGCCAGTGCTCGTAAACATGAGGAGCATTATAATACCCTGCTTAAGCACCTGAAGGCTAAAGAAATAGGCAAGGAGGGAGTTTAGTGCCTGAGAGCCGCTTACCCGATGAGCTGATTCTTAAAGATGCTTTAGCTTGCCAAAAGGAGCTGACCAACACTTACAATGTGGCCAGTAACGAGACTGCTGGTAATAATGGTTTGCGCAGTGATATGTTACATATTTTGATGGAAGAGCACCAGCTGCAATCGGCCATGTTTAATGCCGCAGTAAAAAAAGGATGGTACCAGACCGAGCCAGCTCCGCCCCAGAAAATACAACAAACATTACAGCAGTTTGAGCCTTCAAAGAAGAATAGTTAACCAAAGCCGCCTGAGGCGGCTTTTTATTTGAAGTGGCAGGAAAGGGGTGGGTGATGAGGGAATAGTAGTAAAGTGCGCTAGGAAGGAGGCGGTATAATGGCGCGGTTTAAGGTTTATAGTGGTGCTAGTGGTACAGTCAACTCCACGCTGATTGAGGTGGGCGAACAGGGACTTATTCTAGTGGATACTCAAGCCAGCGAAGAGGAGGGCCGCCAAGTTCTAAACCAGATTGGCGATCGACAACTGCAGTTCGTGTTTAATACCCATGAACATTTTGATCATTTGGGTGGCAACGCCTTGTTTAGGTGTCAAATTATTAGCTCGACGGCAGCCCGAGATGCTATGTTACAGGCAGGTATGACTAAAGGTTTGCCCAACTGCTACTTTGGCCAGCAATTGCGACTCCACATTTGCGGTGAGGAGGTCCGGCTGCAACTTTTCGGCGGCCACAGCCCCGGTTCGGCCGTCATGTATTTGCCGAAGAGGCGGCTATTGCTTGTGGGCGATTTGGTCTTTAACGGGCGCGCACCCTGGATGGGGCAAGCCGATTTCCCCACTTGGATTGCGGCCTTAACCGAGTTGAGCACCTGGGATGTGGATACGGTGATACCTGGGCATGGGCCGGTAGGCGGGAAAGAAATATTGCTGGACCAGCGACAGTTCTTAGAGAACTTTGTAGCCGATGTGCAGGAGTGGAAACGGGCAGGAAAAGGCGAAGAGGAAATGATGCAGTTGGCCGCTAACAAATATGCAGTAAAGGCCGGTTGGCACAACATGTTACGTATAGCTTTTAAACGGGTGAGCGAGATTTAAAAGCTATCACAGATACGGATAATTTCTAGAGTAGAAGTCTCAGGGGCTCTTGTTGCGTTGGATAGTCTTTAATCACAACGGCCCTTGGTAAATCATGCACCGGAGGATTCGAAATGGATAACAAGCTTTATGTAGTGCACCACTCGAAAGGGCTGGAGGCCCCGGCTTTGCCCTCATCGCTATTGCCATTGTCGCGGGAAGGAGTTTTGTTAACAACGCCAGTGGCTGAAGCTAGCTTCTGGAATTCTGTGGCAGCAATCTACTCCAGTCCCGAGCTAAGAGCAGTACAAACAGCGGAAATAATTGCCAAAAGATGGCAGTTGCCCCTCTATCTGGTAGATGATCTAAGGGATATGTGGCTAACAAGTGCCGGCCTGGAGCCGGACCATTTAGTAGACATAGTGGGTGACCATTTGGAAGGGAAGGTTAGCCACCAGCTGCTGGAGCCCTATGACGCGGCCCAAGAGCGGATTGTGCGTTGTGTGCAAAGATTAGCTCGTGAAAATACCGATCGCAATTTCGCTATCGTTTCCCACGCCCGTATTCTAATCCCTTTTTATAGCCATCTTTTCGGTCGCCGCTTAGGGAGAAATGAATGGTTATCCATTCGTAGCCCCGATTTGTCAGTCATTAATCATCATACCTGGCAGGTTACAGCCGGATTTTTTAGCGAATTTAAGTAACGATTTGTTAAGAGACTATCATTTACCCACTACGACCTGGAAAATCAGATATACTTACAAGAGGAGAGCGGAGCATATTACGGGAGATGAGATACAGATGGAATTGCTCACTAATCCTCTTTTTTTATTATGTTTGAGCATCTTCTTAGGATATTACCTAGGCAAGCTTAACTTTGGCAAGTTTAAACTAGGCTTATCGGGTACCCTTTTTGCCGGTATGGGGTTGAGTTGGCTTGTCTATAGTAGCTTTATAAATCCTTACCTGGATGCCGTTGAGAAAGTTCCGGCCTACGTAGAGCGGATAATGCAGTATGGCCTGATTGATAAAGCTTACTTTGATTTTCTGCTTTTGCTGTTTGTGGCCTCGGTGGGTCTATTGGCAGCAAGAGATGTGGCCAAAGTATTTCGAGGCAATGGGATAAAATTTCTCATTTTAGCAGTTGTCATTACCTCGGCGGGCGCTGGCACCGCCTATTTGCTTTTTCAGCTGATCAATGATTTGGATCCAATGGCAATTACCGGCGTTTACACCGGCGCTCTTACCAGTTCGCCCGGGCTAGGGGTAGCCCTGGAGACGGCTGCCAAACAGTTTGCCAATCCTTTGTCCCCCACGGCCCAGGCGGCCCAAGCCAGCGTGGGAATGGGCTATGCGGTAGCCTATCCCTTTAGTGTGATTACCGTTATCACCGGTATCCAACTGTTACCAAGACTATTTGGCTTAGACGTAAAGCAGGAGGCCAGTCAGCTAACAGAACAGCTGGGGGAAAAAGACGCGGTAAATCTACCGCCCAAAAAGGGGCTAGACATGTTGGGCATTGCGACTATCTGCTTGTTGGGTCTGCTGGTGGGGCATTTGCCCCTGCCTCTGGGCGATATAGGCCATATAAGCTTAGGCACTACGGGTGGTGTTCTGGTTACCGCCCTGCTGTTGGGAAGTAGGGGGCGTCTAGGGCCGATCGTTTTTCATATAGATAAAGACGCCTTAAACGTGGTTAAGCAGCTGGCCCTATATTTTTTTCTGGCCTATGTGGGCCTTAATTATGGACATCAAGCGGTGGCAGCCATGACCGGGCCCAACGCTCTGTTAGTCATAGTAGGCATGGGGGCCACCGCCGCGTCTATCTTGGTCGGCTTCCTCTTTGGTCGTTACGTGCTAGGGCTGAATTGGGTTTTGCTCTCAGGGGCTATTTGCGGTGCTATGACTTCGACTCCCGGCCTGGGGGCGGCTATTGACGCCACCGGCTGCAATGAGGCGGCTGGCGGCTACGGTGCCACCTACCCTATTGGGTTACTATGTAAAGTCATATGGGTGTTACTGTTGAGTAAACTGCCATTATAATGATGTATTCTGTTGCAGTGTGGGCGAGCCGCCCATAAAGGCGATTGCCGTGCCTGAGACTATTCAGCTAACAGTCTTAGGACGGAGGGGAAGGCTGCTTTGCCTTCCTTGTTGTTTTAAAAAACAAGGATATTAGAGTAGCCACGAGAATATCTAATCAACGCGTTAAGTATTGCAGGTATGGGGGGAATAAGGATGAGATGTAATCACAGCTGTGCGAGCCATACCAGCTGTATTGACCAGGTGCCCATCTTTACTAGTCTTAGCCGGGAAGAACGGCTAGAGATTGCAGAGATCGCATCTTCGCGCAGCTACGCAAAGGGCGAAATTGTTTACCGGGCAGGAGATTTGAGTGGAACGCTCTTTGTAGTTTACACCGGGCTTGTGAAGCTCTTTCGCTTAAATGCTAACGGAAAAGAACAGGTACTGCGGTTGGTGGGGCCAGGGGAGTTTATCGGAGAACTGTCTCTCTTTTCCTCCTTACCCCTTACTGATAACGCCCAAGCACTGGAAGCAACCACCATGTGCGTTTTACAAGGTGATCGTCTTAAGGCACTTATGGCCAAGTATCCGCCCATTGCGTTTAAGGTGATGGATGAGCTATCTCGTAGACTGGAAAAAGCGGAAAGCCTCATTGAAGCCATCAGCTTGAGTTCTACCACTAAGCGGGTAGCGGAGGCTTTGTTGGAGCTCTCGGAGGGTAAAGATGAGATATTGTTACCCATGACCAAGGGGGACTTGGCCTCTCAACTGGGGATGACCCAAGAGACCTTCAGTCGTCAGCTAACCGCATTGCAGGACAGGGGGCTAATCGGGCTGCGGGGCCACCGCCGAATAATTGTTAGAGATAGGGAAGGGCTAGTAGAGATCAGCCTTCAGGATTAGTTGTATAAGAAAAACGATCCCCGGCTTAAGCCGGAGATCGTTTTGTGTTTTATCGGACCTGGGACTTTTCAACCTCATAGCCGAGGGCAGTGATGGCTTTCTCCACATCTTCCACCGATAGTTTTTCCGAGTCAAAGTTGAATTTAACTTTACTGGAGTTGAACAGTATCTTCACACTGTCTTTCTCTACACCGTCAAAGGATTTGACGGCGTTCTCGATCTTCTGCATACAGGAAGGGCAGGCTAGACTTTCTAACTGAAGTGTAGCTTTTTTCATTTCTTATCTCTCCTTTTTGAATTGCTATCTTAATTTATAGCGCAGCAGTCTCATACCGTTTAAGATCACCGCCAAGATACTGGCTTCGTGCACCAACATGCCGATGGTCATGTTCACCAAGTCACTGAACAATACGCCGGCTAGCAATACTAGCACCGTTCCTACCGCGATAGCGATGTTTTGTCTCATATTGCGCGAAATGGCTATGGTCAGTCCCAGAGCGTGAGGTAAACGACCAAAGTCGGAGTTCATTAAGACCACATCTGAAGTCTCAATGGCCACGTCGGTACCACTGCCCATGGCGATACCAATGTGGGCTAATGCTAGGGAAGGACTATCATTAACGCCGTCACCAACGAAAGCAACTATCTGACCCTCTTCTTCAATTAACCGCTTGATATAGGCGGCCTTATCTTCGGGCAACATGTTTCCGTGGGCCTCGGTTAAGCCCAGTTCCCGACTAACCACGTCGACGGTACCCTGGTTATCGCCGGAAAGCATAATCAGGTTCTTTACCCCTAATCTTTTTAGCCTTTGCAGGTCTTCCTTAACACCCGGGCGTAGCTGGTCCCGAACACCCATTAATACCTTTAGTTCTCCATCAACAGCGGTTAATACCAGCGAGTTACCGTTCTCTTCAAAACGAACCACATCGGCTTTGGCTTTTTCACTTAGTGTAATGCCTTCTCTTTCCATTAAGGCCACATTACCTACGGCGACGCGGTGTCCATTGACGGTAGCCACAATGCCGCCGCCTTTAGTAACCTCTGTCTCCTCAACGGGTGAGAACGTGGTTTCACCGATATCGGCTAATACGGCTTTAGCTAGGGGGTGATCCGATTCGCGCTCCACGCTAGCTAGGTAGCCTAGAGCTTCATCTATATTATCGCCGTAGAATTCTCGTTCCGCAACCGCTGGATTTCCAACAGTGAGTGTTCCGGTTTTATCGAACACCATGGTATCCAATCTACTAAAATCATTGATTACCTCGCTGCCTTTGAGTAGAATGCCATGACGGGCCCCATTGCCGATGCCGGCAACGTTAGAAACAGGGACGCCGATAACCAAGGCTCCGGGGCACCCAAGGACGAGGATCGTAATGGCCAGTTCCAGGTTCCGTGTGAATAGCCAAACGACAATGCCAAGCACCAGAACGGCTGGTGTATAGTATTTTGAGAAACGATCGATGAAACGTTCCGCTTCCGATTTCGAGTCTTGCGCTTCCTCTACCAGTTCTATGATCCTACCGAAGG
>JAAYGE010000135.1 GCA_012727835.1 Bacillota bacterium | reverse complement strand
TGATGATTGTGGCTTGAATAGCTTGCTGGGCCAGCATGGGGCGCATGCTGACCACAACGGGACCATGAAAGCGTCCCGCCGGGTGGCAAGGAATATTGGTACGATACATGGGCACGTTGCTATCTACTTCGATATGGCGAACGGGAATATTGGCCGCCAGTAGTTCAGCTTCAAAACTGAAACTGCAGCCAATTAGGAAGCCAACAAAATCATCCTGCCACAAGGAGGTAATGTCGAGGACCTCGTCCACCAACTGACCATCGCGGTAAACCCGATAGCGAGGCAAGTCGGTACGCAAGTCGGCCTGGGGTGCAATCCGCTTGAGCAAGGGGTCCCCCGGGTCGGTTACCTCTAACACAGGACAAGGCTTAGGGTTGGCTTGGCAAAAACGGAGAAAATCGAAGGCCCAAGCGGCCGGTAAAATGACCAAGTTAGCTTGGGCAAAGGGGCCGCAGAGGCCGGCTGTTACACCGGTCCATTCTCCCTTGCGGCAGGCGGTACGCACATCGATGGGTAGTCGGAAAGACATTTTCTCCCTCCTAGCGGATGCCGCTGATGGCGGTCACTTCTAAACCGGCGGCTCTTAGCTTCTGGACAAAAGGATTGATTCCTACTAAGTCGCCACTGATATGGCCCGAGACGATCAATTGTCCCTTGGCCTCTTCGCGCAAACGCTGTAAGTCGGCGTAGGGAATATGAATGTAGAGAACGGTAGGAATACCATGTTCGAAATAGGCATTGGCCACGTTGTAGCCCCCATTGGTCAGAGCCCCATGGGCCACAACCACCTTCTTGGCTGGAGCCTGTGCATCCCCAATGGCGATCTCAATTTTAGTGTGGGCGCTGCTAAATTCAGGTAAAGCATTTAAAGCATCTACCACATCTCCCAAAGTGGCATCGGGGTTGGCCGCTAAGCAGGCATCAACGGTTTCCTGCATAATACGTCGGCCCAGCTCATCCAAGGGGCAATGGATATTCATGAAGGGTATGTCCAATAGTCGGGCGATAGAGGGGTAACGATCATGGTTCGCCGATTGGAAGGCGGCGGCCATGCTCTTAGCTCGAGGTAGTACGGCCGCTTCCGCCGCTGCTTGCGGAACGCCGTTCTGGGTAAGTAAGTCGATGTGGCGCAGATATACCTTCCAAGCCGGTATGGCTGCCGTTTGGGGTGGATGATGGGCGATAACCGCATCGTAGCCCAACTGCTTAGCCATAACTAGTTCGGCGGTGCCGATATCTATACCGAACAAGACTTTTTTAATGTTCTGCCCGGAATGGTAGATGGCACTGTCGCCAGGAATCTCTTTCATTCCCACCAGGTCAAGGGCCATTTGCATGATTGCTTCCGTCGAAAGCATGTAATACACTTCCTTTCAGTTAGTTAGCTATATCCACATGTTTATTTATTCTTGTTCCGCTCCCCGAATCCTGCGGGGAACCGGTTGTCTTGTTAGGAATAGAGCTGCTTAGATAGAGTAGAATGGGAAATGAATCTTATTTAGATAAGGATGAGTGAGATGGGTACAGTTGCTGTGGTAGGTGCCGGCCCAGCCGGAATGTTGGCAGCTCGGCAGGCGGCCTTAGGCGGAGCTAAGGTGATCCTGTTGGAGAAAAATAATAGGCTAGGTAAGAAGTTGGTTATCACCGGCAAGGGACGCTGCAATGTGACGAATGACGCGGATACGAATACCTTAGTGAAGAACATGCCGGGAAACGGTCGTTTTCTGTACAGCGCCTTTACCGCTTTTGGCAGTAGGGATTTGCAACGCTTCCTAGAGGAGCATGGTGTACCTTTGAAAGTGGAGCGGGGGAACCGGGTGTTCCCTCGCAGCGACCGCTCCTTCGATGTGGTGGATGGTCTGCGTTTGGCATTAAAGCGAAATAATGTGGAAGTGCGGCTACAAGCCCGCGTCAACCGCTTATTATCGGAGGCGGGCCGGGTGATAGGTCTGGTGGTGAACGAGCGACCCTTATATTGTGACGCGGTTATCCTTTGTACCGGTGGAGCCTCCTACCCGGCCACCGGCTCTACCGGCGACGGTTATCGCTTGGCGGAGGAAGTTGGACATACTATTGTGCCGCCGCGGCCCGCGTTAGTTCCATTGGAAGTGGTGGAGGAATGGCCCAAAACCTTGCCCGGATTAGCCCTGAAAATTGTGGAGTTGACTATTCGGCAAGGTGAGCGTATCCTAGCCCAGGAATTTGGTGAGATGTTATTTACCCATTATGGCGTAAGTGGACCTATCGTTTTGACGGTGAGTCGCTGGGTAACTCATCGCAGGGGAAACCAGCCTCTAGTGGGCAGCATCAATTTAAAGCCGGCTCTAACGGAAGAACAGTTGGATCGGCGGTTGCAACGGGATCTACTGAAGCACCAGCGGAAGTTGGTAAGAAACGCTTTGGATGATCTGTTGCCTAAGCGATTGATTCCTGTAGTTATTTCTTTAGCAGGACTAGCGCCGGACAAGCCCGTCCATCAGGTGACCCGGGCGGAACGTCGGGCCTTATTGGATTGCCTGACTGATTTAAGATTTACTATCAAAGGACCCCGTCCTTTATCCGAAGCTATCGTTACCGCCGGTGGCGTCAGTACGAAAGAGATCGATCCTAAGACCATGCAATCCAAGTTGGTCTCCGGCCTCTATTTTGCCGGCGAAATAATCGATGTGGACGGTTATACCGGTGGGTTTAATTTGCAGGCCGCCTTTTCCACCGGTTACTTGGCGGGAGAAAAAGCGGCGCAGCAAGTGCAGGGAGGATAAAGTCACTTCCAGAACGAACCTATGTTTTAACATGATTTGTTTTGGAGTGAATTGTCTATGCTAGCGAAAATATTTAGTGCTTCGGTGCTAGGTGTGGACGGTTTCTTAGTTGAGGTGGAAGTGGACGTGTCCCCGGCCCTACCATCCTTCGAGCTGGTAGGCTTGCCCAACGCGGCTGTACGGGAGGCAAAGGAGCGGGTGCGGGCCGCTATTAGGAATTCAGCCGGGCAGTTGCCCCGGGGACGGATCACTGTCAACTTGGCTCCCGCCGATTTGCGCAAGGAAGGCTCCGGCTTTGATTTGCCCATAGCCCTAGGGCTGCTGGTGGCTGATGAACAACTGGCGCCGGAAGCCCTAGCAGATAGCATTTTTGTGGGGGAACTCTCCCTCGACGGTAGTGTCCGACCCATTCCCGGAATTTTGCCAATGGCCATTGCAGCCAAGCAGCAGGGGTTTGAACGCATCTATGTTCCCTATGCTAATGCGCAGGAGGCCCTGTTGGTGCCCGGCTTACAAGTGGTGGCGGTACCCCACTTAGAACAACTTTGCCAGGCTTTGCGCGGCGAGATCACCTTGCCTCTACCTCCACCCCAGCCAGCTCCACCGGAAAAACAGGACGCCTATGCTTTAGATTTAAGAGATATTCGAGGCCAAAGGCTGGCTAAGCGGGCTTTAGAAATTGCTGCCGCGGGCAATCATAATGTACTGATGGTGGGCCCACCCGGCTCGGGTAAAACCCTGTTGGCACGGCAACTACCCACCATTTTGCCCAGCATGACCCAAAGTGAAGCTCTAGAAGTTACTAAAATATATAGCGTCAGCGGCTTGCTACAAGGTAGAGGGGGGCTGATAAGTGAAAGGCCCTTCTGTGCTCCCCACCATAGTATTTCTTATGCGGGACTCATCGGAGGGGGGCGCGTGCCTAAGCCCGGGCAAGTGAGTTTAGCCCACAATGGGGTGCTCTTCTTAGATGAGTTGCCCGAGTTTCCGCGGCGGGTGCTAGAACAGTTGCGGCAGCCCTTGGAAGACGGGATTGTACATATTGCGCGGGCGCAAGCCAACATCACCTATCCGGCCCGTTTCATGTTGGTAGCTGCTATGAATCCTTGCCCTTGCGGTTTTAATAATCAGGATTCCCATGAGGAATGTACCTGTTCCGAAACCGAAATTCGCCGCTATTTGGCTCGCCTATCGGGTCCCCTGTTGGATCGCATTGATTTGCAGATTAACGTGCCGCGTTTAGAATATGAAGATATGGTGGGGGAAAAGGACGGTGAGTCATCGGCAGTGATACGGCAAAGGGTGGAAGCGGCTCGCCAGCGGCAGTTGCAGCGCTTCCAGGGCAGCGGTATTACCTGTAACGCGGCCATGAACACACGGGCCTTAAGAAGTAGCCTACAGCTACACCCCGATGGAGAAAAGCTTATGCAAATGGCCTTTTCCCGCCTACGGCTCTCGGCCCGGGCCTATGAGCGGATTCTAAAGGTAGCCCGCACTATTGCCGATTTGGCCGGAAGTGAGCAGGTGCAGGCGCCCCACGTGGCGGAAGCGCTCAGTTATCGGGCCTACGACCGCCAAGGGCTAGGCTAGCGACTGGTAGAATATGTTGCTCGCTTTATGCTTAGTCTGTTATAATGGGTGCCAAATCGAACAGGTGTAGGGGGTTAGTGCATGGGGTAACGGAAACGGCCTATTGGCTAGCCATCTCTCAGTGGCCTGGCATCGGCTCGCGCCGGGCTTGGCGTTTAAAAGAAAAATTGGGTACGGGAACCGCCGTTTGGCAGGCCGATGGGGATACTCTGCAGGAAATCTTAGGCTTAAGAGCGGAAGCAGTAACTAAGATTCTTGACATGCGTCAACGTCAGGACCCGGCTACCATGTTGGAGCGGATAGAGCAAAGGGGAGCCTGGGTGCTTTCTTTCGCCGATGAGGCCTATCCTGCCCGCTTACTGCAGCTATTTGATCCGCCTGTTGTCCTTTTAGGCTGGGGGCCCCCCTTGGTTGGCCATGAACGCCATCTGGCGGTGGTGGGGGCCCGCAGGAGGACCAGCTATGGCCGCCGGGTCACTAACGAATTGATCGGCGGACTGGCCGGCTCGGACGTGGTTATAATTAGCGGCTTGGCCCTAGGCATTGACGGACAAGCCCATCGAGCCGCCTTGGACAATGGCCTCGTTACCTGGGCTGTTTTGGGTAGCGGTTTCGGCCACTTATACCCGCGGCAGCATCGAGAACTGGCACTACAGATTATGGAAAATGGAGGAACCCTGCTGAGTGAATATACGCCCGACACCCATCCCGAGGCCCATCATTTTCCTGCCCGTAACCGCATCATTGCTGCTTTGGCCGACGCCATACTGGTGGTGGAGGCAGATCATAAGAGTGGTTCCTTAATTACCGTTGATCATGGGCTCGATTTGGGGCGGGATATTTGGGCTGTCCCCGGTAACGTAACCAGCCGATTTAGCCGCGGAACGAATAACCTGCTGCGGCATGGGGCTACCTTAATAGCGAGCAGCGAGGATATACTAGCCGAGTGGAGCTGGGGACGAGGAACAGTCAATGCAGAGGAAGAAGCACCCAATTTTGCGGGTGCAGCCCAACTGGTTTACGAGGCCATTGACTACCAGAACACCAGCTTGGAAGCTATCGTTGATGCCTCAGGATTAACGACAGCGGAAGTGTTAGCCTCTTTAATGGAGTTAGAGCTAGGTGGCTGGATCGAAGCAACGGCTGCTCAGAGCTACCGACGTACTCCGGTAAAGACTTGAGTCATAGATTAGGTATAAACCTGTCTTGCTACTTGGGGGGAAATAACATGGCAGAGAACTTAGTAATTGTAGAATCACCAGCCAAAGCTAAGACTATAAGTAAATATTTAGGACGACGCTACACGGTGAAAGCGTCGGTTGGGCATGTACGAGACTTGCCGAAGAGTCAGTTTGCTGTCGATGTGGATGACGGATTTAAGCCGAAATATATAACTATCCGGGGCAAGGGACCGGTCGTTAAAGAATTAAAAGCGGCTGCCAAGAAGGCCGACAAAATCTTTTTGGCTACCGACCCGGACCGGGAAGGTGAGGCCATCTCTTGGCACTTAGCCCAGGTGCTTGGCTTAGAACCCGACTCTGCCTGTCGAGTGACCTTTAACGAGATTACCAAGAATGCAGTAAAAGAAGCCTTTAAGGAACCGCGGCCCCTTAATTTGAACTTGGTAAATGCTCAGCAGGCCCGCCGCATTTTGGACCGCATAGTGGGCTACCGCTTGAGCCCCGTGCTTTGGAAAAAGGTGAAAAAGGGGTTAAGTGCGGGGCGTGTCCAGTCGGTGGCGGTGCGATTAATCTGCGATCGGGAGGCGGAAATTCAGAATTTCCGTCCAGAGGAATACTGGACCATAAAGGCCCAGTTACAGACTGATAAGAAAGAAAAATTCACTGCCGATTTTTATGGTCGTGGTGGGAAAAAGATAGCGTTATCCAACCGAGAAGAGACGGAACAGGTGTTAGAACAGGTGCGGCAAAGCACCTTTACTGTTGCTTCCGTACGTCGCAGCCAACGCCGACGTAATCCGGCGGCCCCCTTTACCACCAGCACATTGCAACAGGAGGCCTCTCGGCGATTAGGTTTTACGGCGAAGAAGACGATGCGCATAGCCCAAACCCTCTACGAGGGAGTAACATTGGGCAGGGAGGGTGCCGTAGGTTTAATCACCTATATGCGCACCGATTCCACTCGCGTTTCGGCGCAAGCCATCGGCGAAGCGGAGCAGGTGATTAACAACCTCTATGGCTCCGACTACGTCCAAACCCGTCAGTATACGGGTGGTCGGCGCGGGCAAGATGCCCATGAGGCCATTCGTCCTACTTTTCCCGCACGTACGCCCGATGAGTTAAAGCCCTATCTGGGCCGCGATGAGTTGCGCCTTTATCGGCTAATATGGGAGCGATTTATCGCTAGCCAGATGGCCCCCGCTGTCTACGATACGGTGGCCGCTGAAATTGAGGCCAATGGTTACACCTTCCGAGCTCGAGGATCCCAGATTAAGTTTGCCGGATTTCTATTAATATATAAGGATGTTAAAGAAGATAAAGACACAGACCAAGATGGACTGTTACCAGAGCTTAAGGAAGGGCAGGAATTGTTGCTGGCCAGTTTGACCGATAGGCAGCACTTTACTGAGCCGCCACCCCGCTATAATGAGGCTGCTCTAGTGAAAACGTTGGAGGAACTGGGTATCGGCCGACCTAGTACCTATGCCACCATCATTGACACTATCCAGAGTCGGGGTTATGTGGTGCTAGAGCAGAAGAGGTTTTATCCCACCGAACTGGGGCAAATTGTGGTTGACCTATTAAAGGAATTTTTCCCCAAGATTATCGATGTGGAGTTTACGGCGGCTCTAGAAGCACAACTAGATGAGGTTGAAGAGGGCACCGTCGATTGGGTATCCGTATTGGAGCAGTTTTATTTCCCCTTTGAGCAAGACTTGAAGCATGCAGAAGAGGAGATGCAGGCGGTAGAAATTGCGCCGATGGAATCGGATGTGGAGTGTGAGTTATGCGGCCGACGCATGGTCTATAAGACCGGGCGGTACGGCCAGTTCTTAGCTTGTCCCGGATTCCCTGCGTGTCGGAATACTAAACCGCTGATTAAAGATACAGGGGCAAAATGTCCCAAGTGTGGGAACAAATTGGTGGAACGTCGCAGTAAAAAGGGAAGGGTTTTCTATGGTTGTCTTGGCTACCCCGACTGCGATTTCGTTGTCTGGAATAGGCCAGTAGCTGAAAAAAGCTGCCCCGAGTGTGGCGGACTAATGGTGCATAAGCAGAGGGGCGGGCAAAAATTCCATGCCTGCATCAACCAGGAATGCAGGCATGAAGAACGGGTGGTGCAAGATGATGGTCAATAATCGATCGCAAGTTACAATCGTAGGCGCCGGCTTGGCCGGCAGTGAAGCTGCCTGGCAGGCAGCGGAGCGGGGGGTGGCAGTTACCCTATTTGAAATGCGTCCTCAGAAGTTGACGCCCGCCCATCAAACCGGTTTGGCCGCCGAATTGGTCTGTAGCAATTCCCTGCGGGCAGTGAGCAAAAGTAACGCGGTTGGCCTACTAAAAGAGGAAATGCGGGTAATGGGATCGTTGATTATGGAAGCGGCTTTAGCCAACCGGGTCCCGGCGGGGGGAGCACTGGCTGTGGACCGGGTGGGATTCTCGGAGCATATCACCGCCCGTCTTCAAGCCCATCCTTTAATTGAAATAGTAGAGGAGGAAGTTAGCCAGTTGCCTACGGAAAGGCCACTGATCATAGCAACTGGCCCCCTAACCTCCCAATCCTTAGCCGATGCTTTGCAAGGCGTCTTGGGGGAGGATTACTTGCATTTCTATGATGCGGCGGCCCCCATCGTGTTGGCAGAGAGTATTGATTGGGAGAAGGTCTACCGCGCATCCCGTTACGATAAGGGGGATGCGGATTACGTCAACTGCCCCCTGGAGGCCGACGAATATAAAGTCTTTTATGAGGCCCTAGTGGAGGCCGAGACGGCCCCCTTAAAAGAGTTTGAACAAGGCATTTACTTTGAAGGTTGTATGCCGATAGAGGTGCTGGCAAAACGGGGCTATGACACCTTACGGTTTGGTCCCTTGAAACCGGTGGGGCTCCCCAATCCGCGAACAGGACAGTTGCCCTATGCGGTGGTGCAGTTACGCCAAGACAATTTGGCCGGGACCCTGTATAATATGGTAGGATTTCAGACCAACTTAAAGTGGCCAGAGCAAAGGCGAGTTTGGCGTTTGATACCCGGTCTGGAGCAGGCCGAGTTTGCCCGTTATGGTGTAATGCATCGTAATACCTTCATTAATTCTCCGCAGTTACTATTGCCCACCCTACAGTGGCGCGGCGATGAGGCTGTATTCTTTGCCGGACAGATAACCGGCGTGGAGGGCTACGTGGAGTCGGCCGCAGCCGGGCTGGTGGCTGGCATCAATGCGGCTCGCCTGGCTCAAGGGTTGAAACCGGTAGTTTTTCCACAGACGACAGCCCATGGGGCATTGCTGCATTACATTTCCGCCGAACCGAAGAAGGATTTTCAGCCCATGAATGTCACCTTTGGCCTATTCCCGCCCTTACCAAATCCTCCTCGCAACAAACGGGAGCGAGGGGTAGCCTATGCTGAAAGGGCTTTGTTTGAATTAAATAAGTTTTTGAATGATTCCTCTTTATGATATTGATGTTCGCTTGGCGGCTATGCTAATATTTACATGGAGATGCTTCTATGGAAGAATTGCTGGATCGCTTTTTACGTTTTCAACGGGTGGAAAAGAATGCGTCGGCCCATACTATCAGCAATTATCAGCGAGATATATTGCAATTCATTGAGTTTTTGTGCGATGATGTAATAGTGCCGACGGCGGTAGACAAAAACGACGTACGGCGCTTTTTGGCCCACTTACATCAGGCCGGGTACGCCCGTTCTACCGTCGCTAGAAAACTTTCGGCTTTACGCTCCTTCTTTCGGTTTCTAGTGGTAGAAGGTTACTACGCCCAGAGCCCCCTAGAGCGGGTGAACACTCCCAAACAGAGGCGCCAATTGCCTAGCTTTTTACATGTGGACGAGTGTGTCAGTTTGCTGGAAGCACCCGACGATAGCGTCTTAGGGAAACGGGATCGGGCAATCTTAGAAACCCTTTACGCCACCGGTATTCGCGTCAGCGAGTTAGTTGGTATGTCTTTGCATGATGTGGATTATCGTCAAGGTTACCTGCGCGTGCTGGGAAAGGGCTCTAAGGAACGGATTGTTCCCTTAGGGCAGCCGGCCTGCTTAGCCATTGAGCGTTACGTGCAGGAGGCGCGGCCCTCGTTGCTGAAGCCCGGCCGTACTAAAGAGAAAGCCCTTTTCTTAAACAAAGCCGGTGGTCGACTGTCGGACCGCAGCGTCCGGCGATTGGTTGACAAGTATGTGCAACAGGTGGCCCTGCGGCGACAGATTAGCCCCCACACTTTGCGGCACTCCTTTGCTACCCATATGCTGGAAAACGGTGCCGACCTGCGTAGTGTGCAGGAGCTGCTAGGACATGCCAACGTGTCCACAACCCAGCTATACACCCATGTCACGCGAGAACGTTTAACGACGGTATACAAAAAAGCCCATCCACGGGCTTAGGGGGTGTTGCAATTGTTTTCAGGTACAACCATTGTGGTCGTTAAACGCGACAATGAGGTGGCAATGGCCGGGGATGGTCAGGTTACCTTAGGTAATAACACTATCATTAAAGCACGGGCTCAAAAGGTGCGTCGGCTATATCACGGTCAAGTATTAGCCGGTTTCGCCGGTTCGGTGGCCGATGCCTTTACCCTCTTCGATAAATTTGAAGGAAGTTTGGAAAAGTACCGAGGTAACTTGGCACGAGCCGTTGTGGAGTTGGCAAAAGAATGGCGTACCGCCCGCATGTTAAGGCGTTTAGAGGCCCAATTACTGGTGGCCGACCGACAACAGATTTTTCTGTTATCCGGTTCGGGCGAAGTGATCGAACCGGATGATGGTGTGGTAGCCATCGGTTCTGGGGGCAATTTGGCTTTAGCAGCTGCGCGGGCGCTATTAGCATTTTCCGATTTATCGGCTAGCCAGATTGCTGAGCAAGCTCTGCATATTGCGGCCGATATTTGTGTTTATACCAACCATGAGATTACGGTGGAAAAATTGGAGGCGAAGGGTTGAGGTGGAACTAGAGCCACGTAAAATTGTTGCCGAGTTAGATCGATTTATCGTAGGACAAGCGGCTGCCAAGAAAGCATTAGCTATTGCCTTACGCAACCGGGTGCGCCGCAGTAAACTTTCTCCCGAACAACAGGCTGAAATTAGCCCAAAGAATATTATGTTAATCGGCCCTACGGGAGTGGGCAAAACCGAGTTGGCTCGGCGCCTAGCAGCCCTAGTTAAAGCCCCCTTCGTTAAAGTGGAGGCCACCAAGTATACTGAGGTGGGTTACGTGGGGCGGGACGTGGAAAGTATGGTTCGCGATCTGGTTGAGAATGCGGTGCGCACCGTTAAGCGAGAAAAAACAAAAGAGGTGGCTGAACAGGCGGAAGCTAGAGTGGAAGAGAGAGTTTTAGCCGCCATGTTGCCATCACGGAGACCCACTAGCCATCCGTTTGAATCCTGGTTAGGTTTAGGGGAGCAAAAGCAACCGGAAGAAACCGAGGAAAATACTTCCCGTCGGGCGCAAAAGGAAGATTTGCGGCGTCGACTACGGGCCGGTGAACTAGAAGATCTCCTAATAGAGATTGAGGTCACTGAGCGGCCTAGTGGCATGTTTGATATGTTCGCCAACACGGGCATGGGTGATTTGGCTAATAGTATGCAAGAGATGTTGGAGAACATACTACCCCAAAAGAAGAAGCGGCGAAGGGTGACGGTGCAGCAGGCCCGTGAGCTGTTCTTGCAGGAAGAGGTGGATCACCTCTTAGATCAAGAAGAAATCGCCCGCCTAGCCATCCAACGGGCAGAGCAGCTGGGCATTATTTTTATTGATGAAATTGATAAAATAGCCGGTAAGAATAGCCATGGCCCCGATGTGTCCCGAGAAGGGGTGCAACGAGATATCTTGCCTATTGTGGAAGGATCTACCGTGGCAACGAAATATGGACCGGTGCGCACCGACTATATCCTGTTTATTGCCGCCGGTGCTTTTCATGTCAGCAAGCCTTCCGATTTGATTCCCGAACTGCAAGGCCGCTTTCCCATCCGAGTGGAGTTGGATAGTTTGACCGAAGCAGATTTGGAGAGAATACTGGTAGAGCCGGAAAATGCGCTCCTGTCTCAGTATAAACACCTAATGGCAACCGAGGGCGTGGAGATGGAATTTACCGATTCTGCAGTGAGGGAAATAGCTAGCATAGCCCATCACATTAACTCCACCGCTGAAGATATAGGTGCTCGCCGGTTACATACAGTGTTAGAGCAGGTCATGGAAGATATTGCGTTCGATCCGCACGCGTATGGGGGTGATAAGATCACCATCGATGCCGAATATGTACGGAAGCGCCTGCAAGGCATTTTACAAAATGAAGATCTCAGTCGATATATCTTGTAAGTATAGGGGGTACATTCCAAAATGAGTAGTAAATTACTGGAGAATACTAGGCGATTGACAAGGATTTTACAGCAATCGGCGGGCGAAGCGGTACGCTTTACCGACGTGGCACGGGTGTTTTCCGATGTGCTTAATGCCAACGTCTATGTCCTTAATACCCGCGGCAAACTGTTAGGGTATGCTCTGCGGGATGATTATGAGTGTGACATTCTGTCCCG
Organism: Bacillota bacterium; assembly: GCA_012727835.1. The sequence continues at coordinate 2,078 of JAAYGE010000135.1, read as the reverse complement.
CTATGTACGTAGTGGACGTTTCCCCAGCGAGTACAACAACCAGCTGCTGACCACCGATACACCTGTTGTCAATTGCCGTGAATCGGATACCTGCGTTTTCGATAATGCACCTTGCGAGTTTGAAGATAAGCTGGCAACTATTGTTCCTATAATTGGCCGCGGCCAACGTTTAGGCACTTTGTTGCTAGCTCGCTTTGCTACCCCGCTGGATGATGCGGATTTGGCTCTCACCGAATTTGGCGCAGCTATCCTGGGAATGGAGATTTTGCGGGCCAAGAGTGATGAGCTGGAAGCGGAAGCTCGGGAGCGGGCAGTGGTAGAAATGGCGGTTGACGCCCTGTCCTATTCCGAATTGGAAGCAATCGAACATATCATGCACGAGCTGGGCGGCGAAACCGAAGGTTTGCTGGTGGCTAGCAAAGTAGCAGATCAAGCCGGTATCACCCGTTCCGTCATCGTTAATGCGTTACGCAAATTGGAGAGCGCCGGTGTTATTGAATCCCGCTCTCTGGGTATGAAAGGGACCTTCATCCGTATTCTCAACGACAAGTTGGTCGACCAAGTTTTCCGGCGTACCAAGTAGGGACCTAAATACAAGACGATCTGTTCGGGCTGTGGGCGCTATCCCACAGCCTTTTTGTTAGCCCACATAAACAGGCGGCTGCGCCGATTAGGGTTGGAGTAGCCCTTTGCTCCCTTTTGACGTTTTTTGAAAAATAAATGGTGATGCTTAGCAAATTTAACGCAAAACAAGGAAGGTTTTTAGCAGCTTTTGTCGAAACAGAATAGCGGGGTAAATATAAGTTGTTCATCTGGCCATGTCGTTAAAAGTGGTTGCTTTACGATAATGGCCTATTTTGCATTTGTTACAAAAAGGGGGAACTTAGACGATGAATAAGGTTGCCACATCGCTGCTACTGGAACGGGCGCTATCTGCTGCTACCTTGCGGCAAAAGGTATTGGCTAATAATGTGGCCAATGTGGATACGCCTGGCTTTAAGCGCTTTGATCTGGCAATGGGCGCCGCCCTACGGAAATTAGACTCTCCCTTAGAGGATTCTATTTATCGTCAGGACAATACCAGTTTGCGTCTCGATGGTAATAACGTGGACATAGAGCAGGAGATGACTTATGTGGCCGAGAATGAGGCCTACTTTAATGCGGTAGCCACTAGTTTGAGCAAGCATCTGGCCACGTTACGCTATCTAATTACAGAAGGGAGGCGGTAAGGGTGTTGGGTATATTCGGGATTAGTGCCTCAGGTCTGAGTGCCCAGAGGCTCCGCATGGATATCATTGCCGACAATATTGCCAACGCTTCTACGGTGCGGCCCCCGGGTGAGGCCCCCTTCCAGCGCCGGTACCCCATATTTGCGGCTAAGCAAGATGACAGTTTTGCTGCTGTCCTAAGACGCTCCACCCAACAATTAGGGCAAGGAGTGCGGGTAGTGGCTATTGCTGAGGATAATGTTACTCCGGGAGAACTGGTCTATCAGCCGGAGCATCCCTACGCCGATGAGCAAGGCTATATCCGCATGCCCAATGTCAATATTATGCGGGAAATGGTGAATATGATTTCTGCCAGCCGGGCCTATGAGGCCAACGTAACCGCCCTTAATTCTACGAAAGCGATGGTCGCAAAGGCCTTAGAGATAGGTAGATAGCCATGCAGGTTCGATTGCAACCAATAGGACTTTCGAGTAGCCGGGAAACAACAACTAAAAGGGCGCAAGATGGCAGTGTAAGCTTTGGACAATTGTTAAACGGTCTGTTAGAGCAGGCGGTAGCGCAGCAAACAATGGCGGATAAACTGAGTGCCCAGTTAGCCTTAGGTGAAATCGATGACGTGGCAGCGGTCATGATTGCAACCGAAAAGGCAGCGTTGTCGTGGCAATTGTTGCAGCAGGTGCGCAACAAATTACTAGAAGCTTTTCAAGAGATCATGCGCATGCAGGTATGAGTTACAGTGTTGTGTGTAGCAGGGATTGGGGTGGCTAAATGAATATACCTATTCAAATCACAAATCTAATTGAAAAGTGGAAGCTACAGGCACCCCAGTGGCGTCAACGTTTTATTTTT